>JAKJAB010000500.1 GCA_022707725.1 Chloroflexota bacterium
AAACGGAAAAATATCCGCTAGATTCCGTTGAATCCGTTGAGAAAATCCTTCTCGTCACTCGTTGGTGTGGAATCCCACATGGAGACTCCTTAAAACGGCAAATGGCATCTGCCCCATATTTTTGGCACTCTGTTTCGACACCCTCATTTTAGCATAGGTTGCAGAATCTTCTAACTTTTCCACCTTGCCCATCTTTGATTTCCGGCTATCATGACGATGCTGGGTTGTCGCCGAGTAAGACTACCCGACTAACGATGGATGACTACCCAGGAGGTGTATGACCGAACGCGAATCTATCAAAGAGACGATTGCCCCGCCGGAGAAAGCCTATCTGGTCGGCGTGGAATGGAAAACTATCCCGGATGGCAAATACAAACCTGAAGCCTGGCCCGCCGAGGAATCGCTCAGCGAGCTGGCCCGCCTGGCGGATACCGCCGGTTTGGACGTGCTTGGCCAGACAGTGCAGAAGTTGGAACGCCCCAACGCCGCCACCTTCATCGGCAAGGGCAAAGCTGCCGAAATCGCTGCGACGGTACAGCAAATGCACATCGACGTGGTCGTCTTCGACAACGAACTAACCCCCGGCCACCAGCGCGAACTGGAAAAGGTCTTCGGCAAGGACGTGAAAGTATTGGACCGCACCGGGTTGATTCTGGACATCTTCGCGCAGCACGCGCACACCCGCGAAGGCGCGCTCCAGGTGGAACTGGCGCAATACGAGTATCGCTTACCGCGCCTGACGCAAACGTGGACGCAGCAGGCGCTCACCCGGCAAGCCGGCGGGCGCGCGGGCGGCAACACCGGCGGCGTCGGCGTGCGCGGTCCCGGCGAGACCAAGCTGGAAATGGACCGCAATGTGATCCGCCACCGCATCAGCCAGATCAAGCGCGAGCTGGAAAACGTGCGCGCGCAGCGCGCCCGCTATCGCAGCCAGCGCCGCCGCAGTGGCTTGCCCACCGTCGCGCTGGTCGGCTACACCAACGCGGGCAAATCCACGCTGCTCAACACCCTCAGCGGGGCCGGCGTCTACATCGCCGACCAACTGTTCGCCACGCTCGACCCCACCACACGGCGCGTCACATTGCCGGGCGGGACGATCGTGCTGCTGACCGATACCGTCGGCTTCATCCAGAAGCTGCCCACCGGGCTGATCGCGGCTTTCCGCGCCACGTTGGAAGAAGTTACGGAGGCCGATTTGCTGCTGCACGTCATCGACGCCAGCCACCCGCAAGCGCTCGAACAGGCCCGCGCCGTCTACGCCACGCTCAAGGAGATCGAGGCGGGCGACATCCCGATGATCAACGTGCTGAACAAGATCGACCGGCTCGCCGATCCGGAGGCAGCCTGCGCCGCGCTGTGCCACCTCGCTGACAGCGTCGCCGTCTCCGCGCTGACCGGCATAGGATTGGATAAGCTGCTTGGTCACATCGAAGAAGTTCTGGAATCCGAAATGGTGCGCATCGATGTGGTGATTCCCTTCGATCGTGGGGAACTGGTGGGCCTGTTCCACGAACGCGGCCTGATCGACAAGGAAGAGTACCGCGAGGCGGGCACGCGCATCGTCGGGCGGCTGCCGGAGACGCTGGCGCTGCACTTCGACGCCTTCCGCACCCCCCGCGCGCCCCGTCACACCAAACAGGCTGAATTGTCAGCAGATTGAGCAGATTAAGCAGATTTATATATCCTTAATCCATTTCATCCGTTAAATCCGTTGAGGTAAACCGATTTGTCGCATTGGCGGAAGCAGCAGCGCAAGGAACAATACTTCCAGAAGGCCAAGCAGGAAGGCTATCGCGCGCGGTCGGCGTATAAGCTGATCCAAATCCAGGAAAAATATCGCATCATCCGGCGCGGCGACGTGGTGGTGGATTTGGGCGCTGCGCCCGGCTCGTGGTCGCAAGTGACGGCGAAGCTGGTGGGGACCGGTGGCCGCGTGATCGCCCTGGACTTGCAGGCCATCGAGCCGATTTCCGGCGTGATGACGCTGCAGGGCGACATGACCGATCCGGCAGTCCAGGCGCAAGTGATCGATATGGTCGGTGGGCGGGTCCACGTCGTTCTCAGCGACGCCGCGCCGTCCACGACAGGCATCAAACTGCGCGATCACGTGCTCTCTATGGAATTGGGCCACGTCGCGCTCGCTGTCGCCAAAAACTTGCTGGTTCCCGGTGGGAAGCTCGTGATCAAAGTCTTCGAGGGGGAGGACTTGCCCGCGCTGCTCCACGAAGTCAAAATGGCCTTCCACCCGGTCAAAGTCCATACCCCAGCCGCCACCCGCAACGAAAGCTGGGAATCGTTCATCGTCGCTCAGGGGTTCAAAGGAAATCCCTAATCCGAGATCTTATGCTATCCGCTCGACATCAGATCTTAGCATTCTGTAGCATCGCAGTCCTGGCCTTGCTGATCTACCTCGGCAGCCAACTGCCGCTCATCGCGTCGCAAGAGGCCAACGCCGAATCGACAGCGACAGCCACAGATGCGTCTT
>JAKJAB010000501.1:0-2216 GCA_022707725.1 Chloroflexota bacterium
TTCGTTTATAAGCTTGTTGTTTGATCGATTTTATTGAAAGCCCTGGTTTATCCAGGGCTTTTCTTATTTATCCGAATCGATGTGTTTAGAGCATCAATATTAAACTCGCTATTGACATTTATTTAATTGAAGATTAAAATATAAGTAAATACGCACGTCAAAATAAATTATTTTAAAATACTACTTCAATGAGGTGGTGAATGTATCCAATTCCCGCACGATGCCCAGTTTGTGGCGACGAACTTTACGTCGAGCGTTTGTCTTGCGCGCAGTGTGGTACGGCACTTGAAGGCACTTTTGTCGTGCATCATTTGGCACAACTGACACAAGAACAATGGAATTTTGTCGAATTGTTTGTGCGCTGTGAGGGCAAATTCAACCGTGTTCAGGAAGAATTGGGACTTTCGTATCCCACTGTGCGAAATCGTCTGAATGAAGTGATTCAGGCAATGGGGTATGAGATCGGCGAAGCGGAAAATGATGAGGACATGCAGTCGATGTTGGATGACCTATCGGAAGGGAAAATCACAGTCGATGAGGTGTTGCGGCACCTTAAACGATAAAATCAACTTCGTAGAATGAAGGTGTTCTTTGCAGGGGGTACTATGGCGAGACGCGATCTGGATGAAAAGATTAGTGAGAAATTGGAGCAAAAGATGGAACAACTGCGACGCAAGTTGGACGAGTTACCTGGTGATGAAGACATCCGGCAGCAACTGAAGGGAGTTTCAGACGAGTTAGCAAAGGTGGAGGCTGAATTGCAGGCGCTCTCCACTTCTGCGGATCGCGAATTACCGGGTTTACGCGCCCGTCTGGAGGCCCACCGTGAACGTTTGCTGGCGCAGGTCGAGCGTTTGGAATTGCGAAGGGAGCTTGCGGTGGAGAAACGAGAGCGTTTGCAGGAGGCCATGGAGGAACTTCGGGGGTCGTTCGCACAGTTCACATTTACGCCGTCTGCGCCGGTTTCACCCCCAACCCCTGTTCCTCCGCAGGATTTACGAAAGATGCAAGAAGAGCGACGTAAAATATTGAATCTGGTTCAAGAAGGCAAAATCACCGCCGACGAGGCCGCCCGTTTGTTGGATGCTTTACGGGATCAAATGGAGAATGCCCAACAACGTAAGCGTAAGCCCCGCTGGGTGCGTATTCGGGTGACTGATCTGGAGGGCAAGCGTGTGCGGGTCAATCTAACGCTTCCGGTGGGATTGGTGCGGGCGGGCTTGCGTGCCGGAGGCAGCATCGCCGGTATGGAAGGCTTGAACACCGGGGAGTTGGAGGAGATGCTGAATCGGGGCGAAGTTGGGCATATCCTCGATATGCAAGATACTGTAGGTGGCGAGCGTGTAGAAATTTTTATCGAGTGAGGTGAGCGATGGCGCAGTGGTTTGCTGTATTTCAGCGGCAAATCACTGCGTCATCTTGTACTACATGGTGTGATGGGTGTTATTTCTAGCCGAAGTTTTCCAGCAGTTCCAACACGAGGTGCAATTGCGGTGTGGTATCAACGTATGAGTACATTCCACCTGTGTACTGCCCCTGTTGGACAAGTTCCGCGCCCTTGCCTTCCAGGTACGCCACTACCTTGTCGCTGGCCTTGACGAAGAAGGCAATGTGGTGGACGCCTTCGCCTTTCTCATCGAGCACTTCTTGCCATGTGGAAGGCTTACCATCCGGCTCGATCAACTCGATTTGCACCTGTCCCATATCGAAGAACGCCAGTTTTGCGGTTGCCTCGCTTGGTTTCCCGCGGTAGACGGTCTTGGCCTTTTCATAACCGTCTGTGACGACGATGTTGGGCTTGGGCAGGCCCAGGACATCACAGTAGGCCGCCGCCGATTTCTCGATGTCTTTGACGACCAGGCCAATTTGACACACGATGTTCGTTCCAATTCCAGTTTGTTCAGTCATGCTTAGCTCCTTTGAGTCTATTTGAATCAGGCCATATCGCTTGATGTGCAGAGATCATTATATCCAATAGCTGATTGTGCGCTTCGTCAACCACCTGCCGCGCCGAGTCGGCTTCGAACCAGGCGATGATCTCCTCCGCGCCCCGGCTGAAGGGAATAGCTGCTGTGAAGTCTGGGACGAGGCGCTTGATTTTGGCGTTATCGAAGATGACGCTGTGTGTTTTGTCGCCGAGCAACCCCGCGCCCCAATCGGAATCGAAGGCGTTGATGAGTTCCGAGGGGACGTGAACGAGTTGCGGTTCGTCCACG
>JAKJAB010000501.1:2226-2477 GCA_022707725.1 Chloroflexota bacterium
CCGCCGTACGCGCGAGGATGCGGAAAATCTGATCCCACGTGAGCGCCTCGTCGGAGGTGATGTGATAGGCTTCGCCGAGAGCTTGCGCGTTGCCGAGTACGCCCACGAAGCCCTTGGCGAAGTCCTGGTGGTGCGTGAGCACCCACAGCGAAGTTCCGTCCCCGTGGACGATGACCGGCAGCCCTTTGCGCATCCGCTCGATGACCGTCCACCGGCCCCGGAAGGGCAGGCGTGTGCGGTCGTAGGTGTGC
>JAKJAB010000502.1 GCA_022707725.1 Chloroflexota bacterium
CGGCTGATTCACACCTCCACGATTCTCACCTTGAAAGGAGATTCGCAACGGAAACAGAACCAAGCGGATAGGTAACCCTGTAACGGCTGATGACCCGGACCGACCGGTCAAGTGTTTTGAGATGCACCGGTCAAGTCAAATGAGATTGGTCGGTCAAGTGTTTTGAGATAGATCGGTCAAGTAATGTGAGATTGGTCGGTCAAGTGCGTGAGATTTCGCATCATGGCGCGTCGCATTTCGATGATTATCGCTGATGCGCGTTGAGTTACCCACGATCCGTTTGATAACCGGCGAGGAATCCATCCACATGCCGTTCGGCATCGAACGGCATGGTTATATTCCAGACCCCGCCTAATAATGTCTGCAGCAGGAGCGGTCCTACAAAAACAACCGCCATCTCCTGGGGTGCAACGTCGCGCAGACAGTGGGTGACCTGATACTGGGAGAATAGACCCGCAACTGATTCCACTAACAGCGGGATTCCGTATTTACCGGTGGTAGCGATTAAATCAGGAATCCGGCTGACCTCAGGCATAATCCGCGCGATCAGCCCCTGGCGGGCTTCCAGGATGGTCGCCGCTTCGCGAGTAATAGTGAGGAGATCCTGACGCAGATCCCCGGACGGCTGGGGCACCAACGATTTAAGCGGAGCGGTAAAGTGCTGCACGGCTTCGCGTAGCAAGGCATCTTTCGCGCCGAAATGGCGAAAGAGCGTTTGTTCGGTGACGCCGGCTCGACTGGCAATCTCTCGTGTCGTTGCACCACGATACCCTTGGTCGGCCAACAGGTCCAGGCCCGCTTCCAGTAAGCGACTCCGAATCGAACGCTTCTCGGGTTCTGGGGTTCCGGTCTCTCCCATGGATGCTCCTCCCAATGTCAGGTCTCTCTCGCCTCGCCTCATCTCAAGGCATCATTATCGGGAGAGCGTATATCAACTCCTCCCGGCAGGACTTGTTCGTAAGCTTACCACATCCCACACCTGTTGCGTCAAATCACCTCTGATTGTACTGATGCGCTTTCTTCCCCAGCCCCAGGTACTCAACCAAAGGAAAATATTGCTGCAAGGATTGACAGCCGGTAACAATGGGAATATCATAGTCAGTGGGTACTCACTATGATTTGATACATGAGTGAGTACAATCAAAGAAGGAGATGCCAACATGCGTCAGATCCACCATCGCCGAGATGATGTCCAGCGGGCTTCTCGCATGACAACCGTGTGGCGTTGTGGAGTGGCAAGTCTTGTGCTGTTTATGCTCCTCACCCCATTGTTTGCCCAGGGGGAGGCAACTCCGCGCCCGCTGACCCTGGAGGAGTCAGTAACCCTGGCCCTTCAGCACCACCCGACGTTGCGGGAAGCAGGCAGTCGGACGACCGGAGCACAAGCAAGCATCGACCGCACTCGCGCGGCGCAGCAGGTGCAACTCAAAGCGGATTCGCGGTATACGACCGTCAGCGAAGTGCCGACGATTACTTCAGCAGGCGGAATACCCATGGTACTCGGCCACGACACTACCTGGCTGACGACTCTAATGGCGCAGAAGGTCATTTACTCCGGTGGACGGCTTGAGGCATTGATTCGTCAGACGACCAGTGCAGCGCAGGCGACCGCCGCGCTGCAGGCTCGCACACGCCAGCAGGTGACCTTTGGGGCGGAACGCGCCTTTTTCCTGCTCCTGGCGGCCCAACAGGAACGCGAGGTGGCGCAGCAAGCGCTGCGGACGGCAGAAGACCATCGCGCCGTTGCCCGCGCCCGCTATGCCGCCCGCGCGGCCGCCCAGTTTGATGTGTTGCGCGCAGATGTCCAGGTAGAGGAAGCGCAACAGGAGGATATTCAGGCAGTAGGCAACATCCAGGCTGCCCAGGCTGCACTCGTGCAAGCTTTGGGAGTAAATGAAGGCGTCTTTATCGCCGTGGGTGCCACGACGCCCACCGTTGCTCCCCTACCCACGCTGGAGAAACTTCAGCAGCAGGCGGCAGCGATGCGACCTGAATTGCGCGCCGTCGACTGGCAAATACGCGCGGCAGAGAGCGCCATCAGCGCCGACCGCGCGGAACGCCGTCCGACAGTGAGCCTGCTGGCAGAGTATCAACTCGTCTCACCGGAATCACCGTTGCTGCTCACCCGTTGGTCTGTCGGGATCGCCATGAGCCTCCCGCTCCTTGACGGAGGCGCGACGCGTGCGAAACAACAGGAAGCCACGGCGCAACACGATGAGATACAGGCGACCCAGGAGGCGCTCCACCAGGCGGTTGTTGCCGAAGTGACGCAATCTTATGCACAGTTGCTTTCCGCCAAGGGCCAGATCACCGTCGCTGGCAAACGCGTAGAGCAGAGCGAAGAAATGCTCCGCATCGCCAATGTGCGGTATCAAGAAGGGGTCGGCACCGCCACCGAAATCGCCGATGCCCAAACAGTCCTCACCCGTGCCCGTCAGGGGCTGGTGCAGGCACGCGTCCATGCCGGCATTGCT
>JAKJAB010000503.1 GCA_022707725.1 Chloroflexota bacterium
TAGGTGAGCTGGTTCGGGCTGATGGCGACAATTGGAATATCCAGAATGATTTCGAAAATCAACGCGAGGATAATGGAGGGGATCGCGCCCCAGAGGAATGCCGCAATGAGCAACGGCAGCGGCTCTTTCTCATACCGGTCGAACCACCACAGCACTATCGCGTAGAGGATCATCGGCCCTAAACTTAAAAACAAAACCAAGAGCACATCAAGCATCGGTTCCCTCCTTGGTAATCGTTAGTCGTCAGTCTTTAGTCCGAAAAGATGCAGGGTGCAGGATACAGGGTGCAGGATGCAAGATGCAGGATGCAGGATACAGGGTGCAGGATGCAGGATGCAGGATACTCGCCCCCTGCCCCTTGCCCCCTGCCCCTTGCCCCCTGCCTCTTGCCCCTTGCCTCCTGCCCCTTGCCCCCTGCCTCTTACTATCCTTTGCGGCGCAGACCGTTCAGCAGTGCGACCAGGCCGCCCAGGGCGACCAAGCCGCCGCCGAGCACAGCCGCGCCTTGCAGCAAGGTCTTGGTTTCCACACTGGGAAGTACTGCGCCCTCCAGACCCGCGTCGGCCCCGTACTGGCTGAAAAGCTGACCCCACGGCGTATCGAGCGCGGCTTCGACCCGCTTGCGCCCCACCACCGGATACCAGTAGACGTTGTGGTAGAAGTTGCTGGCGAAGTACGACCACGGCACAATCGGCCCGCGCAACAACACCGCTTCGAACGGCTTCAACATACCGTGATAGATCGCTTTCTGTCCCCGGCTGGCGAACGTATCGTCGGTCTGGAAGCACCAGCGTTCCGTGCAAACGTCCAGATCGCCGACGAATTCGATGTCGGCGGGATCGCCCACGCCCAACCCCAATTCATGCGCGATGCGGATAAACGGCAGCGTCAGCGGATCGAAGCCCTGGAGCAACGCCGACGCCGCGTCGATAGCGACCTGATCCGCCGAAGCGAGCAGCACGTTCTTCTCGTGCCAGTGCATCGCGCGCGGGCCGGGGCCGTCGCCGGCAAATGTGCCGTCCATGACCGCGAACAGGCCGGGGTGAATATCCTGCTGGATCGCGAGCAGGTCCACCAGCGTCTCGTGGATAACGCTGTGCGTCCAGTGCCGCTTGCGTCCGAGCAGCCCGCCAAACGCATTCTTCATCGCGCCGGTAATCGTCGTGAAGACGTGCGTCTTTACTGTGGGCAATTGGATGATGTTGTTGCCGATGAGAATCTCCGGAATGTAGACGCCCTCTGGGTAAACGTCGTCCAAAACGAGGAACGGTTGCTTGGGTTCGTAGCGCACCCAGGGCACTTCCGGTTTGTAGATGTAGGCACAGGGCACGTCGTACTTGTCGGTGACGTAGCGCTGCTTGTTGTTGACCTCCCCGTCGCTGGTATCCACGACCACGGTATCGTTGTGCACACCGAGCAGGTCGGTGTACCCGTCAGCCTGGAGTTTGCGGATGACGCCCTCCAGTTGCCAGGGCGTCGTCGAACAGGCTGGATACCACGTCTGCCACGAAATGTTGATCTTGAGCAGCGTCTTGTGCGCGGCGGGCAGAACCTCACGGTAATTTGCCAGCTCCATCAGCCGGGTGTAATCGTCCAAAACAGTCTCCGGCGTCGTGCGCACGATGGCGACTTTGCCGCGACCGGGGAATGCTTTTTGAGCCATAGTTCTCTCTCCTGAAATAACCTTACTTCAACGCTTAAGGCGGATCACAATCCGCCGCTTCCGCAGTGCCGGCTTATGATCCGGCGCAAGCATTTTCATCATTGCAGGTGTAGTTTATCATGTCGGGAATCTCGAAAGGCCAATAGACACCTTGCGTGTCAAGAGTATAATCTTTTTAGATTTTATGTCCAGCAAATACCGGAGGCGCTTGATGAAAATTCTCCTCACCGGACACAAAGGCCTGCTTGGGCGGACGCTGTTGCCACTGTTGGCCGGCCACGATGTCCTGGGCATCGACCTGCCCGAACACGACATCACCGACCGCGCCGCACTGTTCGCGCTGACACGGGATTTCCGCCCCGATCTCATTCTGCATCAGGCAGCAATGACAAATGTCGATGGTTGCGCCCATGACCCGGCGCTGGCCTACCGCGTCAACGGCATGGGGACGCAGAACCTGGCGCTCGCCGCCGCCGAGGTGGATGCGGAGATGCTCTACGTGAGCACCAACGAGGTTTTCGATGGCCGCGCGACCGAACCGTATCACGAGTGGACCGCGACCAACCCGATCAACGCTTACGGGCGCTCGAAGCTGGCGGGCGAATGGTACACACAGCATTTGCTCCGGCACTTCTACATCGCGCGGACGGCGTGGCTCTACACGGCAGGCGGGCGCAACTTCCCGCATCGTATCATCCAATTGGCCGATGAACGCGGCAGCCTCAACGTCGTCATCGACGAGGTAGGCAGCCCAACCTATGCGGTGGACCTGGCCCGGGCGCTCGTCGCCTTGATCGAGACACACG
>JAKJAB010000504.1 GCA_022707725.1 Chloroflexota bacterium
TGGGCTTCGCCGTCGGCGAGAAGAGTTGGCAGCCTAACGTCAGCGCCGCCATCAACACAAGCAGGGTAAAGTGCCTTGTATAAACAGAACGGGTTTTCATGGGTTATCCTCCTTCGAATGACATACGCATGAATAATGTCGCCGTTTGGCAAAAAAGGTAACAAAGAATAGCTAACTAGGGCGGGACTTCTCAAGCAAGCGCACGGCCAACGACCAATCTTCCGGCGTGTTCACGTTGAAAAACGAATGGCCTTCAGGGTCCCAACGGGCGATCTCGTCTTGCGGGATGACATGGACGCGCACATCGGGATAAAAGGCGATGAGACGCCGTTTGCCCGCCTGAAGCGCGGCTTCGGCGGCGGGGATGCACACAGAAGGGCGGTAGAGCGCGTGGAGCGGTTCCAGTTCGCCGCGCCATTGTGGTACAACAATGTCGGCTGCGCTGTCTTGCGCCAGGCGCTTCATCGCGTCGAGCAGAGTCGGATTGAGAAGCGGCATATCTCCGGCCACGATGACGGCCCATTCTCCCTGCGCCGCTGCCAGACCGGCGTGCAGCCCTGCGAGAACGCCCCGCCCGGGGTATACGTCCGTCACCACCCGCGCTTCGATGCCGTCGAACGGCGCGGGGTCTCGCGTCGCCACAATTACTTCGTCCACCAGGGCGCGCAGACGCTCGATTACCCAAACGATCAGCGGTTGCGCTCGAACCGTCAAGAAACGCTTGTCCAGGCCCATCCGGCTGCTGCTCCCGCCGGCCAGAACGATTCCACTCCATCCACTGTTCTTCATCGAGGGTATTGTACCACTTTTACAGCGATTTGGCTTTTTCTGTGATTTTGATACAATCAGGGTGTTGGGTTCACAATCTTTCATCTTCAAGGAGGAAAACACGTATGGCGAATTCATCAGTCCCTGTACCAGAAATCAAGTTGGATGCTCTCGTGCCGGCAGAAATGGCCGCCAAAGCGGAAGGGGTGGGCGTAAAGAAAGCCACCGGCGACGCAACGCAACTCTTTGCATTGGCGATTCTGGCCGGGGCCTTCATCGGCCTGGGCGCCATCTTCTGCACGACCGTGCTGGCTGGCCTCGGCAGCGGCGCAAATCCCGTCCCCTACGGCATACAGCGGCTACTCGGTGGGGTGGTCTTCTGCCTCGGCCTTATCCTCGTCATCGTCGGTGGTGCGGAACTGTTCACCGGCAACAATCTCATCGTGATGGCCTGGGCCAACAAGAAAGTCACCACGGCGCAATTGCTGCGCAACTGGGGTATCGTCTATGCCGGCAACTTCGTTGGCTCAATAGCGACCGCTGCCATTATTTTCTTCAGCAAGCAGTGGACCTTCGGCAACGGCGCGGTCGGTCTGACGATGCTCAACATCGCCAACAGCAAATCCGGCCTGGAATTTGTTCCGGCAATTGCGCTCGGCATTATGTGTAACGCGATGGTGTGTATGGCGGTCTGGCTGTGCTTCTCGGCGCGCAGCACCACCGACAAGATCCTCTCCATCATCTTCCCTATCGCCGGTTTCGTGGCGGCGGGATTTGAACACAGCGTCGCTAACATGTACTTCATTCCCATCGGCCTGTTTGTGAAGGCGGGCGCGGACGCCGCTTTCTGGGAGAAAATCGGCAAGACGGCGGCGGACTTCGGCGCGCTCACCTGGGGCAATTTCTTCCTCAAGAACCTCATCCCCGTAACGATCGGCAACATCATTGGCGGCGCGGTGATGGTCGGTGTGGTCTACTGGTTCATCTATCTGCGTGGGCAGAAGAAGTAGGCGAATCAAAGAATCAGCGAATCGGCGAATTGGCGAATCAGAGAATCGGTGAAAAAGCAAACGCCCCCGGAATGACCAGGGGCGTTTTTTATTAGGGGAGAACGAGTTACGCCTTTTCCACCTTCACTGCCGTTACCTTGTACTCCGGAATCTTGGCGATGGGATCGAGGAACGCACCGGTGGCCCAGTTGGCGTTCCCTTCCGGGAAGTGGAAAGTGCCGAACACCAGGCCCTCTTCTACCCGGTCCGTCACTTGGGCCCTGGCGAAGAACTCGCCGCGCCGCGAGGCGATCTTGAGCATGTCGCCCTCAACGACGCCCATGCGGCTCGCATCTTCCAGGCTGATCTCCAATTTGGCTTCGGGGTAGAGCGCCATCAGGCTCTCTGAGCGGCGCGTCTGCTCGCCGCTGTGCCAGTGGTAGAGCACGCGCCCGGTCGTCATCGTGAAGGGGTACTCGGCGTCGGGCGCTTCCGTCGGCTCGATGTGATCGATTGCCTTGAAGAGGCCCTTGCCGCGCGTGAACTGCCCGATGTGCAGGATCGGCGTGCCGGGATGATCGTCGGCCTTGACGGGCCAGTGTAATTGCTCGCCGCGATCCAAGCGCCAGTAGTGGACGCCGGTGAACGACGGCGTGACGCGCGCCACCTCATCCATCACCTCGTCAGGGCCAGCGT
>JAKJAB010000505.1:0-259 GCA_022707725.1 Chloroflexota bacterium
CAGTACCTTCCACGTGTACCTGCCGCTCCCCACTTTGGAGGGCGGCCTTACGTGCCCGCAACCGGTTGCGATGGGTGCGCCTTCCGCGCTGATCGTGCTCACAGCCGGCGAACGGGCACCGGAGGACCTGTGCGCCCTGGCGCACCGGCAGGGGTTGAAACTCGTTCTCTTGCGCCCAGGGGACGACCCGGAGGTATCGCTGCGTGAGATACAGCCGGCGGCGCTGGCATGGGATATGCGCAGCGCCTCCGCCAACGAT
>JAKJAB010000505.1:275-2452 GCA_022707725.1 Chloroflexota bacterium
GGCGCCGCCGGCCCGGATACGGGCGACCCGGAGCCGGGTATCACCAATGTGTTGCTCAAGCCGCTTGCGGGCCGTTTGTTGACCGATGTGCTCGATGGTTTGTGCGCCGGGATGACCGGTGCGATCCTTATCGTGGACGATGATCCACGCGCCAGGGCGCTGTACCGGCGCTCCGTCAGAGACGCCCTGCCCGATTTCACGGTGCGGGAGGCGGAAAACGGCGTGCAAGCAATGGCTTTGTTGAAAGAACAGACGCCTTGTCTTGTCATTCTTGATCTGATGATGCCCGAAGTGGACGGTTTTGCCGTGCTGGCGCACATCCGCGCGACGCCGGCTACGCGCAAAGTCCCTGTCGTCGTCGTCAGCGGTAAGGTATTGACGTTCGAGGATGTCCAGCGGCTCAATCATGCGCGGGTCATCGTGCAGTCCAAGGGCATTCTTACGGCGGAGGAGATTGTGGCGTCGCTGCGCCAATCCTTTGACGATGATACGGCGCTCTCTCCGCCGACCAGCGCCGTGGTGAAATACACCCTGGCCTATCTGCAGCAGAATTATGCGCAAGACCTGACCCGCAACGAGTTAGCCGATGCCGTGGGCGTGAGCGAGAGCTATCTGAGCCAGATCTTTCATCAGGAGATGGGGATCTCGCTGTGGGAGTTTCTCAACCGTCTGCGGATTCAGCAGGCCCAGGCGCTCCTGCGCGCGAGCGACGAGACGATCACCGCGATTGCCCGCCAGGTTGGGTTCAACGACTCTGCCTATTTCAGCCGCGTTTTCCGCAAATTGAGCGGTCGCAGCCCGAGCGCGTACCGCGAAACCCCGGTTATTCCTCCCAAGTCATAACTTTTTTACAAGTGTTCCGCATTTTTATCCAAGACAAAACCCCCTGTCTTCGACTATAGTTAGGAGAAAGACCGCAATAGTCTCGTGTGTACTCTGGCGCGAAACCGGTTGAGCCAGGACTGTTATCGTCTGGTTTGGTAGGGGGGAGTTATGGCATCCAACAAGCCAACCGTCCTCATTATTGATGACGACCTGCTCATGCTCGAGCTTTACCGCCGCGAGTTGGGACAGGATTACGCCGTTCTGACCTGCACCGATCAGAATGAGGCGTTAACGTTGTTCGACACCCAAACGCTTAACGCGCTGGTCTTGGAACCCGCCCTGGCCGAAGGCCGCGGGTGGGATTTATTGGCCTCCGTGCGTTTGCGCGCTCAGGAACTGCATCTCCCGATTATCCTCTGTAGCATTCTTGACGAGCGTAAACGGGGCATGGAAGGCGGGGCCGCCGCCTTTCTGGTGAAGCCTGTCTTACCCGCGCATCTACGCGATACTTTGCACCTCACGATTGGGAAGAACTCATGAATCAGATAAAACAACCCCATGCAGTGACAGAGACGATCCTGGAGATCAAGGATTTACACACCCGTTTCTTTCTCGAAAAAGGCGTTGTCCGCGCCGTGGATGGCGTCGATTTGGCTTTGAAGCGCAAATCCACCCTCGGCGTTGTGGGGGAGAGCGGCTGCGGTAAAAGCATCACCGCGATGTCTGTGATGCGGTTGATTCAATCGCCCCCCGGCAAGATCGTTCAGGGTGAGATCAACTTGTACCGCAAAGATGGCGCCATCGTCGATCTAACCAAACTCGATCCCCGTGGCCCGCGTATGCGTGCGATTCGCGGCGCGGAGATCGCTATGGTGTTCCAGGAGCCAATGACGTCGCTCAATCCACTCTTTACCGTTGGCGAGCAAATCGCCGAGTCGGTGCGCTTGCACCAGCATCTCGACCGCCGGGCCGCGCTGGAACGCGCTCTGGAGATGCTCTACCAGGTGCAGATTAGCGAGCCGAAGCAGCGCCTGCGCGCCTATCCCCACCAATTGAGCGGCGGGATGCGGCAACGGGTGATGATCGCGTTGGCGCTGTCCTGCAATCCTTCTATCCTCATCGCCGACGAGCCTACCACCGCTTTGGATGTCACCGTACAGGCGCAGATCCTCGATTTGATGCGCCAGTTGCAGGACACTATTGATTCCTCGATTATGATGATCACGCACAACCTGGGTGTCATTTCCCAGATGGCGGATGAGGTCGCGGTGATGTACTTGGGGCGTGTGGTGGAATACGCGCCCGTGCGGGAGTTGTTCCACCATCCCCTGCATCCCTACACTGTGGGGTTG
>JAKJAB010000506.1 GCA_022707725.1 Chloroflexota bacterium
AGGTGCCGATGGCTTCCGCGATCGAGGTCTTGCCGTTGCCAGGACTGCCAAAGAGGAAGATGGAGCGTCCCGAGTTCACCGCCGGGCCGATCTGCTCGAAGGTCTTCGGGCTGAAGATCAGGTGCGACAACGCTTTCTGCAGGTGCTGTTTATGCACTACCACGTCTTTCAGGCCTTGCACGCGAATCGACTGGATGTAATCAGCCAACGGAACCGGTGCAAGCCCGGTATACTGCGAGCGCTCCAACGCATCGCGGGCGTTCTCGCGCCCGCGCGGACGTACTCGTACATCGCCTCCGAAAGCCCGCCCCGCCCTGAGGCGCTGCGCACCTCGCAGAGTTGTTCGCGTTTGAGAAAATCCAGGATGCCCGACACAACACCTGCAAAGGGTAAGCCCATTCTGTCGGCGAGGTCACGCCCGGCGAGGTAGCTTTCGAAGTAGAGAGATTTCAACGTCAGATCGCTGAGTAGCCCCATATTCAGGCCGGTGTCGGCCACCGATTTGGGCGCCGGCGGCACGAAAACACCACTGATAATGCCACGTTGCTGCTGAACCATACGCACCTCCGAAAATCAGTCGTGAGTCGTCAGTCCTTAGTCCGAAGTCGAAAGTCTAAAATCTGGCGTCTTTGCGCCCCTGTGGTGAAATCTTGTGTCTTGAGCCTATTGAGCGATGCGGATCACATCACCTGCGCTACGTCCCCACACTTCAGGGAAATAGATTTCAGAGACGATTGCCGGCAACGCCCCGTAGGTGCCTGGTGTGACTGCGCGCAACAAATACGTCACCTGGTACGTGCCGGCAGGCACTTCGGAAGCAAAGAGAGCCACACGATCGTCCAGGACCTCGCACTGCTCGAAAGGTATCGTCCACCAGCCTGTCCCTTGACTCAAGACACAGCTCGCCGGCAGCCCAATGGTCATATCGGCCGGGACGAATCCCGCCGGATGTGGGATTTCCAAGCGCACATAAGTACGCGTCTGCGGGGCGATCATGGTCAGGCGGACCGCGACCTGTTCCCCAACACGCAATTCGGTCAGCGGACGGCACGCCGTGGGGGCTGCAACGCCCTTCGCAACCGGGGTATCTGCGACAACACAATACTCACGGCGTAGCACCAACCCTCGATTCTCCGCTGAAATTTGCGCAGCGGGAATGGAGAGTTGCGGATAGATTGTGTAGTACAGGTATCCCACCCCGCTGCCACGGGAGATTTCCAGGAAATTGGGGCGATCCCGCAACAGCGTCGGCAGAGAGCCGTTGCGGTCTCGGCCATTGCTGGTCGATAGTCCCACCCGCAGCCGCCATGGAACAACGACCTCAGCACTCGACACTGCTGACTGCGCGCCGCTCTCCGTCAGCATCACGCCATTCAATAGCACGCTCCAATCGTAACGCCAGGATTCGCCGGCTGTCGCTATGTCGCGAGAGGCACGCAGTACATCGGATAGGCCGGCAACGGCCCATGCTGTCTCGTAAGTCGTCTGCCAGTGGCCGCCGCGCCGTGTGACCATAAGCCAATGCGCGGCCTGGGCTAACAATGGATCACTGGGCGCAAAACGCGCCAGCGCATCGATGGCAACGCTCGTGACGACAACGTCGGTGTTCCAGCGCAAACCGCTCCCGTCGCCGATAACGCGATCAGCATCCCCTTCCCAGTGCGCACCCGCTGCGGATAGCTTGACCTCACTACGCAAACTGTCCAGCAAAGCCAGAAGCCGCGAATCCGAAGGATCGGATGTGCCTAACGCCAGCGCCAGATAAGCACGTCCCACAACGCCCAACGATTCCCGGTCGGCGTACAGCGCCCCCCCAGCACCGGCAGGCCACGGGACACGCGCATCAGACAACACATACAGACCCAACGCATGATTCGAATGGCGCACCTCGCCAGACAGGCTCCCCACGATGTTGCCGTAAATGTAATCAAGGGCGCGCTCTCGAACTTCCTGGCGCACACTGAAACCGGCACGCTCCGCTTTGACCAATCCCAGGGTCGCAAAGGCAGTCAGGTGCAGCGCGAACTCTTCGCGTGCGAATTCCTCGCCCGCGAATTGCTCGCGCGCGCTTTGTCCTCCCCACCACCCCCAACTACCGTCCACATTCTGGCGTGCATAAAGCCGCTCCAGCGCTTGAACGATCGAGGTGTGCAGACGGGCCATCAGGGCATCATCGGTAACACCTAACTCCTGAAGCACACGGTAGGTGAAAACATAGGACGTAAAACGCTGAATCAATACATCCGTGGAAGCGTAAGGATAGTGATCCAGGTAGGTGAGTGTGTCAACCAGTGCCCCGACGGAGGAAGGGGCGATGCGTACCATCAACGCGCTCGCATCACCGGCCTCCGGCGGGATCAACACTGTTTCCGTAACTGTCCCGGCCTCGTCCAACACGCCGGCAGTCCCAATCACATCGGGCATCACATAACGATAGACGGGCAATTG
>JAKJAB010000507.1 GCA_022707725.1 Chloroflexota bacterium
GGTAGCCTTGGCCAGGTCCACGAGCACCTTTTTCTGGTCGTTGATCAGATAGCTGTTGTACGATACGCCCTCTTGCGTGATGGGCCAGATACCCTCGAACAGGTCCGTGGTGCGGTCGTTGACGCCGATCCAGTAAATTCCGGGCTTTACGTTAACTGCGGGCATTTTCGCGCTCCTTATTCACCGGACAACGTCCACGTTTTGTCAGCCGACAAATCAACGTCGTATTCTTCGGCCAGCACATTATCGTCGCAGTCGCGTGCCATCAGATCATACGTCCCTGGACGCAGGTAGAAGATACGCGTTCGACCGGCCATGACGGTCTCGCTCTCGCCCATCAGGTCATCGCCCCAATCGTCGCCGGTTGAAGAGGAGATGAAAACATAGCACACTTCTGTCTCCGATGTGTTATCCAAAAACAACCGCGATGTGGCGCGCGAACCGCCCACGGTAATCGTCGTGTTATTTTCGATGTGCCAGCCAGTGGCCATCACCGCTTCGTCGCACGCCTCGAGTTGAATATCGTGCTGCCCGGCAGGAAGCGTGAAGGTCTTACTATCGCCGGAAGCAATCGTTTCCTCGCCACCGAGCCAATCCTCGCCCCACTCATCGCTCTCACTGCTGGAGATCAACACATAACACACCTCATCAGGAGACTGATTGACAACCTTGATTTCAAAATCGCCCGTGCGGGCGGTTCCGCCGCCGCTCGTTTGACGTCCTGAAAAAAGAGAACATCCCAGCGACGCCAACAACAACACCACCGAAATCAGTAATATCATACGCTGTTTCATATATACACCTCCTTATGGGTCAACTAAGCGCATTATACAATAGCAAAATTAATGGACAAGCCGCGCCGATTCTGGATTTCTTGGCTTTTTAAGGTAGAATAAGGCTTCATGATGCAGAAACTGAAAGACAGGAGGCGATGGCGCTTCAATGTCTGTGAACGATGCACTTTCTACGGGTCAGTTCGACAATGGTAAATAACACTCATCACACAAACTCTGATTTCTAATTTTTGTTTCTCAGGAGAGGCAGTTATGCGTATTGGGATGATTACTGGAGAATTCCCGCCACTGGAAGGCGGTGTGGGCGATTTCACGCGCGAGTTGGGAATAGCATTGCACGCCGATGGCCACGAGATACACATCCTTACTTCACAGATGAACGATCGGCAATCAAGTCCGGTAGAGGAAGACAATCTGTCTATCTACCGTGACATTTACGATTGGGACCGCAGCGCACACGCCAAGATCACCCGCTGGATCGACACGCTGTCACTCGACGTGGTGAACATCCAGTACCAGGCAGCGGCTTACCAGATGCGCGGTGGGATCAACTTCTATCCGTGGGCGCAGAAGCGGCACCTCAGCGCTCCCATTGTGGTAACGTACCACGATTTGCTACCGCCCTACCTGTTCCCCAAAGCCGGACCGCTGCGCCAGTGGTCGGTACGGCAGTTGGCGCAACACGCCGACGGGGTCATCATCACCAATAGTGATGACTACACTGCATTCACCGCTGCAATGAAAGACAAATTGCCGCCGACACGCTTGATCCCCATCGGCAGCAACATTGCGCCGCAACCGCCCGCTGACTATGACCGTACAGCATGGCGCGCCGCACACGGGATCCACCCTGACGATATGCTCATAGGTTTCTTCGGCTTCTTGAACCGCAGCAAGGGTGTCGAAACGCTGATCGACGCGCTCGGGCAACTGATTGCCGCCGGGCTGCCGGCGCACTTACTCTTCGTCGGTGGAAGGACGGGATCGAGCGACAGCACCAATGCGCGTTACGCCGACGAGATCGACGCGCTGGTCGAAAATGTGGGACTCGGTGGGCGCGTGCACCGTACTGGCTACACCACCCCTGCCGAGGTTTCTGCCGCACTCCTCGCTGTGGACGTGTGCGCCCTCCCCTATCGCAACGGCGCGAACCTTCGTCATGGGACACTCCATGCGGCGCTGGCGCACGGCAGAGCCATCGTCACGACGACCCCCAAAGTGGAAACCCCACAACTGAAGAACGGCGTCAACATCATCCTTGTCCCTCCCGAAAATCCCGACTTTCTGGCCAACGTCATCCACGCCTTATGGGAAAACCCGCAAGCGCGCGCGGAAATCGAGCAACAAGCCGCGCGGCTGGCCTACGAATTTTCGTGGGAGCGTATCGCCGCGCGCACGGCGGAGTTCTTCCGCACACTTCGCGATCAAGCTGGTCGTAAGTAAAAAGAATAAGGATCGATTCGGAGTAACGCACGTGAAAGGCGTGTAAAAATGCGACCAGCAGAGAATCCCTTGCGCCTCGCCTTAATGCTACTCCTGGTCAGCTTCACCGTCCTGGGCTTGCTCTACAGCGCCGTGGTCCCTATCTTCGAAGCCTCCGACGAAGTGTGGCACTACCCTCTGGTCGAGCACCTGGCGCGCGAGTGG
>JAKJAB010000508.1 GCA_022707725.1 Chloroflexota bacterium
CCCACCACGGGGAAGGTGGTTTCGTCGGATTGGGTATCGCCCGTGACGTAGGCGTTGCCTGTTCCATCCACCGCGATGCCCTGGCCATAGTCCTCGCCCGCGCCGCCGATGTACCCGGCGTAGACGAGCCCCGTGCCGTCGCTGCGCACCTTAGCCACGAAGGCGTCGCCGTAGCCGCCGTTGTAGGTCAGGTCCGGCCCGCCCACCACGGGGAAGGTGGTTTCGTCGGACCAGGTCTTGCCCGTGACGTAGGCGTTGCCTGTTCCATCCACCGCGATGCCATGGCTCCAGTCGTCGCCCGCGCCGCCGATGTAGCCGCAGTAGATCAGCACCGCCGGGTCGAGGATGAGCGGGCGGGTGGGGTCGTAGCCACCCACGGAGAAGTTGAAGGTTGCAGGTTGCAAGTCCAAAGTTGCCCCCTCGAACACTACACGCTCGCCGGCAGTCCCGGCAGCCGGCATCAACTGGTAGTCCATCTCCACAGGCACGCGCCGCCCGTCAATTTCCTGATAAGCCACAGGCGTGTCGTCGGTGAAGCCACCGAGGGGCGTGGTCACTTCCATCTGCCCGGCAGCGTTGCGTTTCACATCCGTCGCGCCGCGGTAGGCCAGGCGAATCTGTGCCGGATCCGCACCCGGGTGCACGACGAACTCGTACTTGAGTTGGTTGACCGTCCCGTAGTACACCAGGTCAATGCCGGGCCATAGATCATAGTAAACGATGCGCGCGTAGGTCGGCAGACCGGTATGCCAATTTTCCTGCGGCCCCTTGAAGTAGGAGACAATCGTCTCGGCTTTTTCCTCTCCAACGAGGCGTACGTCTGGATTCGCATCGACGAAATCGAGTTTGACGGCCCAACGCTGCATAGCCGGATAGTCGTCAGTCGGGAAGTCGTTAGTCGCATAGTCGGGCAGACGGTGTTTAATCATTTCCTGTCTACTGTCTACCGTGTCCTGTCTACTGGTCAATGCGAAGGTGACACCCTCCGGCGTAAAATAGATATCTTTGTCACCGCCCTGAACGTAGTAGGCCACTTGCTCATTGATCTGCCCCTGGTTCTCGACGAAGATGAGCGGCAGTTGCCCGAACGATTGCTCTACCCGTGCCCGCGTTGCTGCTTCGTTTACGGGGGGCTGAACCGAAGTCTCTACATCTGCCAGCGGTGAGGACGGCGCACTGACAGCTTTTGCTGCGATAGAGGGCGTACTAACCGGTGCAAGCAGCGCCGTAATCACCAACAAACTCAATAGACTCACGATGCGTGTTTTCATTTTCAATCTCCTCGAAAGCCTTAATATGCAGGATCGAAGATGATGACCGTATAGGTGAAGCTGCGCGGTTGCGTCTCGATAATGACGTTGCTTATCGTCACCTGGTAGTGTGTATCGGCGGCGGGCGCACTGCTGAAGCTCGTTTGCGGTTCCCATACAAGCGTATTCTCACCATAGCCATTGACGACAGTGTTCTGCTGTAGCGCCAACGATTGCCCTGCGCGCATCATCGTGACCGTCGCCTGGCTGAAATCCGCTCCGGCATAAGCGAATGACCAACGCGGGTACACTACCTGGTAGGGCACATAGCCCGACGGTGGCCACGCTACAAAGGCTTCGCGCGTGTCCGGGCGCGGTCCCCACATATTATCGTGATCGAAAACCCACAGCGCGTTGCTCGCGGGATAGCCATCGCGTGACGGAATATCACCGGTCCCCATAAGCTGTGTTTGCGGATACAGAATCCAACGCCGGTGCCCCACGAAATAGTTACCGCTGCCCGAATCATAGACATACCCACTGATGGCAGTCGGACCATAAACACCCAGGTAGAGGTTGGAACTTCCCGCTCCTTCTCGCCCATCCTCGGTGTAGCATATCCAACTTTCATCAGGGCTATGGCTCAAGGTGCGGTTGACGCTCATCATCAACGCTGCCGCTTGCGCTTTCTGGTTGTAGGTGTCATTGAAACCGGTCAGTGGCGGGATTCCAGCCATGGAGCGGAAATAGTTGATCCGGCGCAGCATCGATGCACGGAAAGTCTCCGAGGTGACGCCCGCGCCGCAGGTGGCGTGGTTGCCCGTCCAGCCGCTGTCGGTATTGGCGGATCCCAGGTATTCCTCCAGATACAAAGACCGCGACGCTTCACGGTTCTCGGTATCCACCCACGGAGGTGGCGGGGGTGGACGCTGCACCAGCGGAAGATAGACAAAGTAATCCCACTCCTGAGACGTCGACGTGACAGCCTGGCGCTCCGGCCATACGGGTGGTTCGCCTAATTCTGGCTTCTCAGGTTCCCAGCTCGCTGCGACCCAACCTGTCAAGAGCAACGTTATAACCAGACAGAGCAACGCTGCCTTATACACGCTCAACTTCGACAGTATTTTGCGCATTGGGCACCTCCTACCGGTTCAGATGCGACA
>JAKJAB010000509.1 GCA_022707725.1 Chloroflexota bacterium
GGATAGTAGCGCACCCATCAAGGATGACCGGGGCAACGTCACTGGATTGGTTCTGGTCTTTCGCGATATCACAGAACGCCGCCGGGCAGAGAGAGAGCGCGAGCGGCTCATCAGCGAATTGGATGCTTTTGCACATACAGTGGCGCATGATCTCAAGAATCCGTTGAGCATCATCGTGGGATCGATAGAAATGCTGGAGTACGATTTTACAAATCTGTCCGAAGATGTGTTTCGCCAATACCTGCACACGATAGCGGTCAAAGGGCGCAAGATGAGTCACATCATCGACGCGTTGCTCCTGTTGGCCAGCGCGCGGCAGTCGGATGCGCAAATCAAACCCGTGGATATGGGGGCGGTGGTAGCCGAATCTCTTGAGCGAGTCGGAAATCTCATTGCGCAACGCGGTGCACAGGTCGTCTCGCCTGAGGCATGGCCTATGGTGCGGGGCTATGGGCCGTGGATCGAAGAGGTATGGGTCAACTACCTGAGTAACGCGATCAAGTACGGTGGTCGTCCTGACGAAGGCGTCTCGCCCGTTTTGGAGCTTGGATTTGATGATCCGTTGGTCATAGGCGATTCGGAGTATGTGTGTTTCTGGGTCCAGGACAACGGCATGGGCCTGACGCCGGAACAGCAGCAACAGCTTTTTACGCCCTTTGTGCGTCTTGATCAAGTGCGCACTGAAGGCTACGGGTTGGGGCTGTCCATTGTACAGCGAATTGTCGAGAAACTTGGCGGACGTGTGGGTGTTCAGAGTACCGTTGGCCTGGGTAGCCGGTTCTATTTTACGTTGGTGTTGGCTTGAAAAATCGTTCCGCTTTTTAGTCTCCTTCAATGAACGTCTCTCTCAAACACTACTGGGCCTTGTTGGCCGACCACATCAAACCGCAGAAAACGCGTTTTGTGCTGCTGGCGATCCTGCTTTTTGGCAGCATCGGGCTGCAACTCATCAACCCGCAAATCGTTCGGCATTTCATCGATGCGGCGCAGCGCGGCGAGAGTGTAGAGAAGCTGCTGTATGCGGCCCTGGCCTTCATCGCCATCGCGTTAGTGCAGCAAGTCGTCGCCGTGAGTGCAACGTACACAGGCGAGAATGTCGCGTGGACGGCGACCAACACGTTGCGCGTTGCACTGTTACGGCGCTGCCTTGATCTGGATATGCGCTTTCACGCCGACAAAACACCCGGTGAGCTGATCGAGCGCATCGACGGCGACGTGTCGGAGATTGCGACGTTCTTCTCGCGCTTCGTCATCATCATCCTCGGCAATGTCCTGCTGCTGCTCGGCATCCTGGTCGTCCTGGCTTTCGAAGATTGGCGCCTCAGCGTGGCGTTTGCGTTTTTCGCGGCGCTCACGCTGTGGGGCCTCAACCGCGTGCGCGACCTCGCGGTGCCAGATCAAAAAGCGCGCCGGCAGGCCTCCGCCGATCTGTTTGGCTTCATCGAGGAACAGCTCAACGGCGCCGAAGATATCCGGTCGAGCGGAGCCGTGAGTTTTGTGCTGCGCGAACTTTCGCGGTTCCAGACCGTTATCCTCAAACACGCCTACAAAGCCTCACAAAAAGATTGGCTGATGGGCTTGACTGGCAGTTCCTTGCTGCTTCTGGTGAATATCACTGTGATGGTCGCGGGGTACTATCTCTTCCGGGATGGCGTGGTCACCATTGGCACGATCTACTTGCTCATCAGTTACGCGAAGCTCCTGGCGCAGCCAATCTGGGAACTTTATCATCAAATGCGCCAATTCCAGACCATCGGTGCCAGTGTGGAGCGGTTGATCGAGTTGCAGGGCATTCCGCGCGAGATTGAGGATGGGCCGGGCGCTGTGATCGCCGATGGGGCGCTGGCGCTCGCGTTCGATGCCGTGGGCTTTGCCTACGTCGCCGATGAACCGGTGTTGGCCGACGTCTCATTCCGCCTGGAACCGGGCAGGGCGATGGGCGTGCTCGGGCGCACTGGCAGCGGCAAGACGACGCTGGCGCGGCTGGTCTTCCGCCTGTACGATCCCGGCGCGGGCGCGATTCGC
The DNA here is from genome assembly GCA_022707725.1 of Chloroflexota bacterium. Classification (GTDB taxonomy): domain Bacteria; phylum Chloroflexota; class Anaerolineae; order B4-G1; family SLSP01; genus DSWT01. The sequence goes on from JAKJAB010000509.1 coordinate 2,026, forward strand.
CTGGGCGATGTAGATGTGCGCCAGCCCACGCTGGAAGCCTTGCGCCGCCGCGTGGCGATGGTGACGCAGGATGTACAACTGTTCCAGGCCAGCGTCCGCGACAACCTCACGTTCTTCGATCCCACGATCTCTGACGAGCGCATCTGCGCCGTCATCGCTGACCTGGAGCTGAGTGAGTGGTTCACCGCACTACCGGATGGGCTTGATACGGAGATCGAGGCCGGGGGGCGCAGCTTGTCGGCGGGTGAGGCGCAGTTGCTCGCGTTTGCGCGTGTCTTCCTGCGCGATCCCGGCCTGGTTATCCTGGACGAAGCCTCGTCGCGACTCGATCCGGCGACCGAGCAGCGTATCGAGCGCGCCGTGGATAAACTGCTGCGCAATCGCA
>JAKJAB010000050.1 GCA_022707725.1 Chloroflexota bacterium
GCAGTTCAGCGCGTAGAGGTTGCGTCGGTTGAGACAATTCGATGTAGCGCACCAGGGGGGTATTGCGCGAAAGACACACGTATTCGGCGCGGCGCGGGTCGTAAATGAACTCCCACGGCAACACCGCCAACTCCGGCGATTGGACGCGCAACTTGATGCGCAAGCCCTTGCTTTGCGCGTCCGCCTCACGCAGACTGACGTCATAACGGCTGCGCACTTCTCCGCAAAGCAGCGTCTCGAACAGCGCGCGCCCCAAAGCCTGCACGGCGTGCTCTTCCGGCGTCAACACCTGTCGCAGGATACTCCCGGTACGCAGCAGCGCAATTTGGAGCGCCTGCAGACGGTTTTTCAGTTCCAAGTCGCTAAAGGGAAATTCGACACGCTCGCGGGCTTCACCTGCCGGAGAACGCAGCACAGCAACCGGGTATTCCACTCCGTCCTTCACACCGATTTCGAGTTCAAAGTCCAGGTAGTCCAAATCGATATCCCCCCTTGCCCGACGATTGACATGAATTATACATTGTTGTAGCGAGAAACCAAAATCTCCAGGCAACCTTGCGATGGTTCGCGCGGTTGACTTCATCCACAACCACATTATAACAACACGTGTAGTGGTACAGCAATCGCATACATCACAGCCTGGAGGCAAATATGCATACAGCATCCATTTCGCACATCATTCGGATTGAGGATCAGGGCGAGGGCATGTGGGCTTACCTCGAAAACGATCAAGTCTACCGGCTCGAAGGGCATCCATACAGCCACAGCGCGCCAGGAGCGCATATCGGGAGGCTGGAAACGGTCACAATGCTGCCACCGGTTCACCCCACGAAAATCATTTGCGTGGGACGCAACTACGTGGCACACGCCGCCGAGCACGGCGCCGAAGTACCCGCGGAACCGCTGCTCTTCCTCAAGCCACCGAGCAGCGTGATTGGGCCAGGAGAGGCCATCGTCTTTCCGGCACTCTCACAGTGGGTGGAACATGAGGCCGAGATGGCGGTGGTGATCGGTAAGCGCTGCCGCAACGTCACGGCGGAAGAGGCATGGGATTACGTTCTCGGTGTCACATGCAGCAACGACGTCACCGCCCGCGATTTGCAGCGTAAGGATGGGCAGTGGACGCGCGGCAAAGGCTTCGATACTTTCTGTCCTGTCGGGCCGTGGATTGTGACCGGGTTGCGCGAAGCGGATATCGCCGATCTAAACATCGTCTGTCGTGTCAATGGGGCAATTCGACAAGAGGGGTGCACAAGCCAGATGGTATTCCCCACCAGTACGCTCATCGCCTACGCTGCCAGTGTGATGACACTCGAACCGGGGGATGTGCTCCTGACCGGCACGCCAGCCGGTGTGGGGCCACTGGTACCGGGCGATATCGTCGAGGTGGAGATCGAAGGGATCGGCGCGCTACGCAACCCTGTCCGCTAGACGGTTCAGTTTCCCTTGTGCAGGGGCGTCAGCCTCAGGTACGCCTGAGCCTTCGAGGGGCTTTTTTCAGACCACGGCCGCGGCGGAAGGTTCGGTGTCGGTGAATGGGGTGGCGGTACCGTCGGCGGACGCGGGGGCAGATTCGTCGGCACAGGTGTATCGGTGGGCGGCGGCACAGGCGTAAACGTCGCCGTGGGCATAGGCGTCCGTGTGGATGTCGGGGTTGGTGTGAGTGTGCGGGTCGCTGTCTGCGTAAACGTAGGCGAAGGCGTCGGTGTGGCCGAAGGCGTCGGCGTGGCCGAAGGCGTCGGCGTGGCCGAAGGCGTCGGTGTGATCGAAGGCGTCGGTGTGGCAGTCCCGGTCGGCCTGGGTGTGTCTGTCGGAGGTTCCGGCGTGGATGTTGGCGTGGCCGAAGGCGTAGGCGTAGGCGTCGAAGTCGTCGTCGGGGGTGCAGGAGTCGGTGTGAACGTCGGCGGGAGCGGTGTGGGCGTCGGTGTCGGTGTGGGGGTATAGAAACTCACCGGAGGTACCGGTACTGACGTCGCCTCTGCCGTCTCGATCAGCTCAGGGGGCACGGTCGGCGCGACCAGCGCCTCTTGACGCAACGGAGGAATAGCAGCACCTGAAGCCACAATGGGGGTATAGAATGCGTCGGGGTTAAGATTCGAATACATCTCCCCCATATATTCCCAGAAATCACGCGATTGCACAGCAAAAAGTGCGGTGATCCATAGACACACAAAACTCAATCCCAAAATAATGAGAAAGATAATGATGTCAACCGACCATCGCTGCTGATCATCCTGGCGTTGATACCGTTTGGAAAGCGCCATGTCAGCCCCTGTGCTTTCGGTCAAGCAAACGCCTGTTGGGTTTCTTGGCCGCGCGCTGCGGGAAGCGTCACAGTAAAAATGCTTCCAGCGCCCACTTCACTGATAACGGTTATGGAACCGCCATGCGCTTCGACGATGGTTTTCGCCACATAGAGTCCCAGTCCCAAGCCGCGCACGTTGTCATCGTGACTTTGCATCACGCGATAAAAACGGGTAAAGAGACGTTTTTGCGCTTCTTCTGCAATGCCGACTCCGGTATCGATGACCTGAAACACCACATCGTTTTTCACGGAAGTCAGCCGTAACGTCACCCTGCCACCCGCGTCGGTGTATTGGTAGGCATTGCGCACCAGGTTGATCAGCGCCCAGCGGAGGCGCGCCACATCAGCATTGATCCTGGGTAGATTGTCCTCCACATCCAGGGCGAAGATGATTGGTTTCTCTTCCATATCCGCGCGCCACTCTTCGTAGATTTCCTTAGCCAGGGTCGGCAGTTCCAACAATTCCAGGCGCAAACCGATCCGCCCGCCGGCCTCGACTTCGGAGAAGTCTAGCAGCGCATTGATCATGCCGACCAGATTGTCTGTCTGACGGCTGATCCGGTCCAGGAAATTATGTTGTGTCGGGGTCAAGGCCGTACCGGCCGTTGCGCCAAGCAGCGCCGTGTAGCCTTTGATGGCGGTTAGAGGCGTGCGCAACTCGTGAGAAACATGCGCAACAAAAGCATCCTTGAGCTGCTCCGCCTCCATTTCTGCAGTAACATCGCGCAAGACAATGACTGTCCCCAGGTTTGCGCCATCATCGCTGCCCACTACAGCCGAGTGTGCCGTGTAGATACGGTTGGCGATTTGGAAACGACGGCTCTCGAGGAACCAGGGGTTTACCCATGCGTCCGGGAAACGATCTTGTTCCAACATGGGTAAGTCACGCACAGGGCCTGAGAGGAAGCGCGCGGACATGTCCTCAAGCATCCCAGTGGCGGCCTGGTTCAGGGGGACGATATTGCCTTGCGCATCTTCGAGCAAAACTCCGTCGCCGATACTGAAGAGGATCGACTGCATCCGGCTGGCGGTTTCGCGTTGAACTTGCAGGGCGGATTGCAAGGCTATGGTACGTTCATCGAGACGTTCTGTCATCTGATCGAAGGCTGTCGCCAGGGTCCCGATCTCGTCGGTGCGCTGAATGCCCGTACGTTGTTTGAGATCGCCGTCGGCTACGGCCCGCGAGGTTTTCATCAAGGTATAGAGTGGGCGAGTAATACGCTGCGCCACACCATATCCCACCAGAATGACGGCTCCCATCGCCAATCCGAACACCAATACATACGTTCCTCGGGTAACGGCTTTAGAGTTTACGAGGAAATCCGAAGGCAGCGCTACGTCGAAAACCGCCAGTCGATCATTGCCCACCACCAAAGGCCCGCGCGAGAGCCGGTACTCACGGCCCTCGACGGTCAATGTCTGGATGCGGGTTCTATTCGCAGATTCCAGAACGTCAGTGTAGACATCGGGCAGGATAGCAAGTTCAGTTAATAGCGCCGCCCGAGCCTCAGTCGATACAGCCTCCTGCGTGAAAGTGGAAGCGATAGCCTGACCTTCATTCAGATATACAGTGATCTGGGCCATCGAAGTCGCATTGAGGTTACGCAACAACACATCCAACCGCGTTCCCACCAGCACAACGCCGACAAATTGCTCTTCGAGCGTGATGGGCGCGGCGGTAAAGTAATAATACTGCCGGTCGACAGGATGCTCGCCAATCGCACGGTGCGAAGAAGTGGCAGCAGATCCCTCTTCCAAGAGTTGTCGGATGATCCACAAATCCGAGGCCCGAAAGTCATATTCCACTAATTCAAGCTGCCCCTCGCGTTTCAGCGTGTTAAACACGGTCTCGCCCGCGGCGTTCACCAGGATCGCCACATCGACGCCTTTGGTCGTGGCTGCCGGCAACACCAGCTCCGCTAACGTCTTTTTGTCACGTGCCCGTATGGCTTCAGCCACACCTGATGTCAGCGAGAACGTACGGGCAGCCTCGAGATGGTCGAGTTCCTGACGGGCGAATCCGGTTAGAACCGCACGCCCAGATTCGACAAGATGGTTATTAAAACGCTCATCAAGGGAGTCGGATACCAATCGCGTGACCACGTAGAGTCCAATCACAGCGACTGCGAGGGTCAGGATGAGATAAGGCACAATAATCTTACCGCGAATGTCAGAAACGAGACGCAGCAGGGTGTTCAATATGCGCTTTCCGCCACTCAGTGCTGGCCGGTCTTGCATGCGAAGTTATCTCCAGTATCTACAAAAAACGATATCCACATAGTGCATACTGTGAACTCACCCCTAGTATAATCTAGCTTGTGTAAGAGTCAAAAAGGCATTCGGTGTCCACGGCAATTAAGGTTTGAAAAAACGTTTATTTACCACGAACTAAATAAAAACACCGACCTGTTAAAACAGGTCGGTGTCGTGACCAGCCATGACCTCCGTCAAAACAAGTGGAACCAATCCGTGCCCGTGATAACGGAGCAAGCCAGGACAAGGAACAGTATCAACAGAATAATTACGTAATGCCACCGCACAAGTTGCAGCTTCAGCTTGGTCGCAACGGTTCAGATTTCCGGCTCGTCGTCGAACGGGTAATATTCGGTCCCCTGTGCAGCCGCGCGGATGGCAGGATCGTCCGAGTAATGCCCGCGCCGCTCTGCCGGCAGCAGTTCAGCGATATGCTGCATGATCTCGTGGCCGATTTTCTCCAGATATTCGCGGCGCTCGCGCCCCCGCCCTGATGCCACGAAAGGGCCAAACGGCTTACCGACGCGAACGGTGACGCGTGCACGCCGGCCCTTGACCATCCTGGGCAGCACGTCGATGAAGCCATCCAATCCCACCGGCAGAATCCGCGCGCCCGTCCGCGCAGCGATGAGCGCCACACCCAGACGCGGCGGACGCAACACCGCCGCTGCACTCGTTCCCTCCGGGAACACGCCCAGGATGCCGCGCTGCCGCATCACCGCATCCGATGCGCGCAACGCCAGTGTCGAACCGGTGCCACGGAAAACGGGGTAGTAGCCCCACAACTCGCGCAACCAACTGAGCGGCGGTGGTGCATTGGGAGTGCGGAAACCGCCAAGAAACTCCATGGGCCAGGGCGCAATACGCACCATCGCCATCGGGTCGACGAAGCTGAAGTGATTGGCCACGACCAGCAAGGGGCCTTCCGTCGGGAAGTTCTCTGCGCCAATCAGATGAAAATCGGTCAGGATGCTGAAGAGGATCTGCGTGGCACGGCGTACAAAACCACGCATGAACTTCCGCCGTGGATATTTGAATTCTTCGGGCATCGTCGTACCCCTCACGATAGAATTAGCTTCGCGATCACACTAACTTGCAGGTCGCGGCAGAGCGGATGGTAAGGCACGTCTGGCACGCCGTCTGCGCCATAGATGCGCCAGGCCCAGGCGCCACTGCAATTTCCACCACGCCCAGACCGCTGCGTGGCGCTCCGGCATCTCGATAGCGTGCGGCGAATACCACGCACGGATATACAGGTCGACCAACACCGGGATTTCATCTTCGGCAGGCGGCAATAATTCCTCATCGTGGTGCGTACCTGCAATCTCCAGCACTCGCGCGGTCAGAAGATGACCAAACTCATAAGGCGTGTTCCCGGCAGCCGTATGGGTCTGTAAGTGCTTGGCATAGTCCCGCAGGCGGTCGTAAAGCACAGTCGCCATCGCCACCGGGGAACGCCGGAGCAATAACAGCGCACTGTCGATCCCGCTTACCGCCAGGATGAACAGCACCACGCCCGCTATCCCAGCGAGAACCCATAAGGCCAACGATAGTAGCGGTGGCATGACCCATTTGTCAGACTCTGCCGAGGAGGGGACCAACGGCTCTAATTCCCGCGTCGGCCATATCGTGGGTTCCTCAATTTCCCGAGGCCGCGTGATAGGCGCGATGCCGCCGGTTGGCTCAAATTCAATCCAGCTATAACCAGGGAAATAGACCTCAACCCAGGCGTGTGCGTCAGCTTCGGTGACGACGTAACGCCCGTTGCCCAGATCGTAACGCCCGTTGGCATAGCCGACAACCATCCGTGCAGGTATACCCGCGGCGCGCGCCAGCACGACCATGGCCGTCGCGTAGTAGTCACAGTAGCCCTTTTGCAGCTCGAAGAGGAAATAATCTGCAATGTCCGGCTGCCCCGTCGGCGGCGGAACGTCCAGGGTGTAGGGGAACTCTCGCAGATAACGCTCAATCGCCACCGCCCGATCGTAGGGCGTCGGCTGAGTCGCAGTCAGGTCACGCGCCAATGTACGGACACGCTGCGGCGTCGAGTCCGGCAATTGCAGATAACGTTCAAGGATCCACTCAGGGTATTCGGTTCCAGCCGTCTGCAATCCTTCCACCGTGTACACCGGCACCAAAGAATCGGCGCGATAGATCCGTTCAGGCGTCGTGACGGCAAAAACTTCATCAGGTGGACGCCAAGCGACCTCGTAGTCCTTATCCACTGAGACAAATTGCCCATCGACGTAGACGACGCCGCCCAATTCGCCGATGATCCGCACTTCCTGGCGCAGTAAACGCGTGTTAGGAACTATTTCTGGATCGACGAACAATTGCCCGGCTTCATAATTGCTGATCGCCATGCTGCTGGTAGACCAGCCTTGCCCGAAATAGTTATCATACGTCAGGCTACGCCAGTAGTGACGCGGGATGACAATTTCCATCAGGTGGTAATCCATCGAGGGGTCGTCTCGTATTGGCGGAATTTCGCCAGTGGTGATGACAAAGGCAACCATGCGCCTAAGCTCCGGTCCCGAGCCGATCAGGTGCCGGCGCGGTAGATCGGTGCTACTTAACAGTTGTGCCGGGCGCACCGGCTGCGCGGGAGGGGGTTGTTGCTCCACGCCCAGGGATTTCGCAATTTCCTGAACCTCGGTCTGTTGTACTTCATCCCTGGCAGTCAACTCGTCGAGCCAGTCGGCAAACTTCCGGTAGGAGAAACTCGGCAGAATGGCCGAAGCCAACACCAACGCCACCGAGACGCCCGCCGCAGTCATCGCTACCTCGCGCCAGAGGTCTCGCGAGAAGTCGATGTCGGCACTTGTCCAGCGCGACTCACGTTCATAATGTCGGGTCAAAGCGATCAATACCAACATCACACCCAGGAAGGGGAGCAGCACGCCGGAGGATTCATAGGTGTACGCCAGCAAAAAAGAAAGCAGGAAGCCAGCGGGCAAAATTCCGATAATGGGTCGGCGCTTGCGGCTCACCATCCAGCCGGCCCACAGCACGCACAGCCACACAACAAAGCCCCACGCCAACACCGAGCCGACAGGTTCGTATTGAGGGTCGCCGGCAAAAATCGACGCCAGCCACGCATAAGCGCGCGATAGCATCGTGGTTATACCGTTCCACACCACGTTCACAGCCGTGGGAACGGTCGTCCAGTCCACCTGGCGCAGCGGCGTTAGCCCAAACTCGCGGGTCTCGAACGAATACGAAGCCAGATAGAGTAGGCGTTCCCAAAGCCATGCCAGCATCTGGCCGATGAGCGTCACTATAGCGCGCACGATCTCGAAGATCTCACCGCCCAAACGCCCCACACGGATGAGATTGAACACCGCACCGAACACCGTTCCCACCAGCGTCGCCAACCACCCGGAGATCGACGATACGCCCAGCAGCCATCCTGTGGTCATCGCCACCAGGACCACCAGTAAGGTAAATCCCAACTCCAGGCCGGCCACCAACTCGACCAAACCGCTCGCAAAGATACTCAATGTGACCAACAGTAATAGCCAGAGGATGATGCCTCTTGGCCCAATCCACGCTATAGCGCGGGTCATAAATCCAGTCTGACGATGATTCGCGACGCGTGTATACATTACGTCAGTGACCTCCAGGGCACATCCGCCAGGCGATAGGAAGGCACGGCGCGTCCCGTTCCCAATACTCGCCATCCCCAATGACCTTGCTGACCGGGGCGCACCTCCGGCCGATCCAGAATATCCCTGGTGATGCGATAGTTGGCAACACCCAAACCCATCAATGCCGCCTCTGCTAACGCCGTATTCCCTGTTCCACCAAAAGAAACGGGATCCAACAACAGAACCGTCGGCACAGCCCCGCGTCGGATCAACGGCACCAACGGCTCCACCCACTCGACACTCGCCGAGGGTGTGATGATGATAATGCTGGTATGCTGGCCGAGACTCGGCTGCAGACGCGCTATGACTTCGGCGAGCGGGAGCGCGCCACGCGAGATCAACGCGAGGGAACGCAAGATTTCCCACCGCCGTCCCTCACCCTGCTCCGGCGGCAGCCAGATCAACTCATTACTGTAGGCTGCCAGTCCCACCGAATGGCGCATCCGAATGCCCTGATCGGCCAGCGACGCCGCCAGGATGATACCGTGCTCGTCGGTCGCGTCTTCATCTACGCCAGCCTGAACGTCTTTATCCATGTCCAGCAGAATCCACCAGTCACCGGAGGGCGTGCCGTCGAAGAGCCGCACGTACAACTCGTCGCGGCGCGCCGTCGTGCGCCAGTGAATCCAGCGCCGGCTGTCGCCGGAGACGTACTCGCGGACTGTCGAAGCGCTGACGGTGCGATCGACCGCATTGGGACGTGGCTGGCCGTCACCGGAGCGCCCGCCGGGAGCGATCTGAATGTTCGGCAGAGGGACAATCGGGGGCAACACTAACAAGGGCAAAGCCGAGGGGTAGGGCAGTGAAACCGAGAACAATCCAAAAGGATCACCGGTGCGCAACCGCGTCGGTCCCAACACAAAGAGACCGCGCCGGTTACAGATGGCTTCGGTGTGCCAGCGCAGCGAGTCGCGCCCTGGCAGGCCGGTTCCACGGCTGGCGTGGTAGTCGGGCAGGGTAGATTGATCATCCACTTCGACCCAGACGCCTGGCGCCCATCCTTCGTTGCGCAGCGTAAAACGTTCGACCAGGCGATCCCCTACCTGCGCCCATCCAAAACGCATCTCGCGGGTAAGGTCCAGTCCACGGGCCAGGGATCGCACCCAGAAATACCCCAGGATCAGCGCGCCGCCCATGCCGATGTACAACACCCGCCATCCCCGGTAAGGCGCAATCAGGTCCGTGATGGCGGCCGCGAGCACCAACGCGGGCAACAGCCAGGAATTTAGCCTGATTTTGGGTTTGGTATCAGCGGTCATAGGATTGACTCAGCGGTTGGTCCCCTGCGTCGATTTGCTTTCCGGGACGGGGACACCCTCAAGAATGGCGACTGCCACGTCTTCCGGCGCAACGTTGCGCAGACGGGCGCTTGGACTCATAAGCAGACGATGCGCCAGCACCGCTGGCGCAATCGCCTTGATGTCATCGGGCAACACAAAATCGCGTGCATAGAGGGCTGCACGAGCCTGTCCAGAGCGATAAAGTGTCAGGCTGGCGCGCGGGCTAGCGCCCAGATAAATATCGCTGTGTTGACGCGTCTGCTGTACCAGGCGCACGATGTATTCCTTGATCGCCGGGGCGACGTAAATCGATTTGATGCTTTCCTGTGCCGCGAGCACATCCTCTGTCTCGGCCACCGGCTGCAAATCCTCCACAGGATGGTGATACTGCTGGCGATCCAACACTTCGATCTCGTCCTTCATCGCCGGGTATCCCAGGTTGATGCGCATCAAAAAGCGGTCCAACTGCGCCTCCGGCAAGGAGAACGTCCCTTCGTATTCCACGGGATTCTGCGTCGCCATCACCATGAACGGCTTGGGCAAAGCGTGGGTGACACCATCGACCGTGATCTGGCGTTCTTCCATCGCCTCCAACAAGGCTGCCTGCGTCTTGGGTGTCGCCCGGTTGATCTCGTCGATAATCGGCCCGGCGCGGAACTCAAATTCCATTGTCTTTTGGTTAAAGATGCTAACCCCGGTCACATCGCTGGGCAGCATATCCGGGGTAAACTGAAGGCGCCCAAAAGAGCAGCCGAGTGAGCGCGCCAGACTGCGCGCCAGCATCGTCTTGCCGACACCGGGCACGTCCTCGATCAACAAGTGTCCCTGGCTCAACAAGCCAATCACCGCCAATTCGACCACGGTGCGCTTCCCGACAATGACGCGCTCCACATTGTCGATCACCCGCCGAGCAAATTCCTGTACACTTGCCATATCATACCCTCCAGAACAAGACTAACAGCCGATTTTCTGCCAAAGTATAGCACAATTCGGTAAATGGCACAATAAACAGTAGGCTAGTTAAGATAATACCTGTAGATTTGAACCTTGTCATCTATCGAAAGATAGATTGTGGGGTTGATACCAACTTTGCGCTTCCCCGAGTCCGAGGTATCATTGCGCTATGCCGTTTATGGGACGGGAAAAGCCATGAAACTCCTTAGCGCGACTGCCCTTCTACCTGATGGACCGATTGCTATCCTGCGATTGCCGGGCGTGCCAGAGCCTGGCGCGGGACACGCGGCGCTGTTTGCCGCTGCGCGCGAGGTCGCGGCCAACCGTGTCTTCATCGCCGGGCCAGGCGCAACAGCGACGGCACTCTGGGCCGTGCGTGCTGGCGCCGCCGTGACCAGCTGGACTGAAAATGCCGCCGAAGGGCAATCACTCGTCGCCAGCTTTGCCCACAACCGCCTGCCCGCGGCGCAGTGTCTCGTCCAGGCCGATTTCGCTGGGCTGGAGTCCGCGACGTGCGACGCTGCCTTCCTCCACCTGCCACGCGGCAAAGAATTGCAGGATGAGGCGCTTCGCCTGGCCGCGGCTATGCTGCGCCCTGGTGGACGGCTGGTCTTCGTCGGTGCGACTCACGAAGGGGTGAAGAGCGCGTTGCAACAGGCACGCGCGGTCTTCGGGCAGGCCGGCATTGTCGTCCGCAAAAGTGGCTTCCACGCGGGACTGGCCCAGCGGCCCGACGACGACTGCCCGCTTCCCATAATCCAGCGGACTGAACGCACGATCGGGGTTGACGGCATCTCAACACAGTTGGTAAGTTTCGCCGGGACCTTTGCCACAGATCGCCTTGACGATGGGGCGGCGGCGCTCATCGCCGGAATGCAGATCCCTGCCAGCGCTAATGTTCTCGATCTGGGATGCGGAACGGGGCTAGTGGGGTTGGCAGCGTTGCGACGCGGAGCCAACGTCACGCTGACAGATGTTTCGGCGCGGGCGGTGCGATCTGCGCAGGAGACGCTGGCTGCCAACGGCTATCCAAACATCCCCATCGCGCACGCGTGTGGGGCGGCAACCAGCGAAACGGGAACGGTCGATATCGTCGTGGCCAATCCACCGTTCCACCAGGGACACGGCCTGCACTTCGAGGCCGCGCAATTCTTTATCGAGGAGGCCGCCCGCGTGCTCAAGGCTGGCGGCAGGCTGTATCTGGTCGCCAACGCTTTTCTCGGCTACGAAACGTGGCTGCGAGGACGCTTCACCAAGGTACGACAGGTGTGGAATGACCGCCGTTTTCGCGTTTGGGAAGCGACGAAATAGGTCGAGAGTCAAAAAAAGACGGCAAACACAGTTGCCCTATTTGCCGTCAGTTAACGTCAAGACGAGGTTACAAAGCCTGCGCTACGTTCTGTGTCGCCCAGTGCGGAGCAGGAATCGCAGACGCACCGACCTGGATTCCGTCCCACAGTGCCAGACGTTCGCCAAATGCAGCCGCAACGCCGATCATCCGGCAGCGCGCCAGCAGCCAGCGCCGCATTTCGACCACGCTCACCGCGCGGTAATTGCCCGCGCGGCGCAGCGAGGTGCTGTACTGCATCAACCACAGATCGGCTTCAAGGCTCAACAGCGCCGGAAGGCTCTCCACGATGTCCCGCGCCGAAGTCCAGGTACCGGCCTCCAGGAGTGCTAGCAGCCCATCCAGCAGGGAAATGTGCGCTTCGCCCAGAACATACGACATCCGCTGGTAGATCGGAGTGATCAGATCGGGGTGCTTGGCCAGAAAGTCCAGCATCGCTGCGGAGTTGTCGATTTGCAGAGCGCGCTGCCACAGCGCCGGATCGACGCCCTCAGGACAAGGGATATCCATCGCGGCCAGTTCGGCGAAAGCCACATCGATACCGACCACCCGACAGCGCATCAATACTTGACGGTGCTGCGCCAACATCCGCACGACCTCGGTGTCGTCATAGCGCGCCATCATCGTCACCAGCACATCGTCAGCGACGTCGGTCAACAGCTCGCGCGGATGCGCCTCCAGCACACGCCGCGCCTCGCCCCATGAGTCGGCGGCGACAAAAGCTTCCAATGCATCTAGCACCGCCTGTAACAGCGCCGCCAGGGGCTGGTTGGCAGATTCCTCTCTTTCACTGTACATCCGAACATCGACAGAATTCATTCTGGTCTCCTGGCCTGTAAAGAATAGTGCACCACTGCAGCCTGTTTCTATTCTAGTATGGCAGGAGCAAAGAAACGTTACAAAATCATTACAAATAGATAGGCAAATAGCAAACATTGGTGAACACGCAAGTGTTGACGAACCGCGTTTGATGATATAATGGGTGCGGTCGATCCGATGAGCTTTTTCGCTCCATGCGTTCAAGCTGTCGCTAGGTTTTCCAGGGAGGGATGAAACCGTGGAAATACGCCAACTCTTGAAAATTCTGTTGCGCTGGTGGTGGCTGGCGCTGATACCCGCCGTCATCGTCGGTGGATATACAGTCTTGACCTATCAACGACCGGGAACCCCCTATCAGACCATGATGCGCTTCGCGGCGGGCAGCGAACCGGCGGCGACGCTTTCGCCAGACTATGACCGCTACTACGCGTGGCTGTCGTCCGAATACATCGCCAACGCGCTGGCCGACATCGCCGTAACGGGGACTTTCGCCGATAACGTCGCGCTGCGTCTAGCCCAAGAGGGACTGGCAATCGATGCTCGTGCGATCCAGGGTGCGATTGCCAGCGACAACGTACAGTCGGTGTTCGTCATTTACGTCACCTGGCCCAACGCAGAGCAGTTACCGCATGTCGCCGATGCCATCAGCGCCGAGTTGACGGAAAACGGTGCGGCGTACTTCCCCCAACTGCGTGCGGCCGGCAGTGTGGCGCGCCGCGTCGATCCACCACAGACCACGCCACTGCCACCCTCGCTGCGCACGCAACTGCTCGGTCCGGGACTACGCGTCGCCCTCGCCCTCGCCGTCGGCATCGGACTGGTGGCGCTGGCCCATTACTTCGATCCGATGGTGCGGGAACGCGCAGAATTGGAGGCATTGGGCATCCAGGTGCTCAACACTGTCCCCAAACAGCGCGCATAACCGCAGTTTCGGTGTTTTCGGGACAGGATTTACAGGATTTCAATCTGTTATTCCTGCGCTTCCTATCCAAAAAAGAAAAGCCGCGAAGGTGAAGACCTACGCGGCACGACGAAACGAAAAAGTAACAGTTTATTTCAAATCCAGCAGCCGATCGATCTTGGGGCGATCGAAACCGACGACGGTGTGGCTGTCGATGCGAATCACCGGCACGCCCTGCTGCCCGCTCATCCGCTCCATATCACGCGCGGCGTGTGCATCGCGCGAGACATCGACATCCGTGAAGTGGATGCCGCGGGTCCGCAGGTATTGCTTCGCGTGTCGGCAATGCGGACAGGTCGGCGTTGAAAACACAATGACTTTGGGTTGTCGCTTTTTCTCACTGTTCATTATTTTCTCTCCAACAATATAATAGATTATCGTATTCTTATTATAAATCACTCTGTGGTTTTGTCAAAACACTTGCCATCTCTGATGAGTATGCTATAGTCACAATGAGTGTGGATCCAGGCAAAGGTGAAAGGAGAACCCGATGAAATGCCCGTACTGTAGCTCCAACGAGACCAAGGTCATCGATACACGCGCCGACGCGCAAGGCCACGTGCGCAGGCGGCGGGAATGTGAGGCCTGCGCACGGCGCTTCAGTACCCTTGAACGGGCGATCTTGACCTCGCCCCTGGTGATCAAACGCGACGGGCGGCGTGAGGAATTCGACGCCCAAAAGCTGACGTCGGGCTTGCGCATCGCATGTGCGCGGCGGCCCATCTCTGCCGAGGACCTGGATCGCATTGTGGAGCGGGTGGAGTACGCCATCCGCCAAACCGGACGCACTGAAGTGCCCAGCCATGTCATCGGCGACATCGTCATCGACGAACTACGGCAACTCGACGAGGTGGCTTACATCCGGTATGCCATCGTCTACCTCGGCTTGAGCGATCTGGAGTCCATCCGCAACGAAATGGAACGTCTCCGCGCCAACCGACGGTAAGGTAACAGATAAAAGCACAGGGCGGGACATAACCCGCCCTGTGTTCGTCACCAGCACTGTCAGGCGATTTTCACGATGCGGAATTCGATCGTACCGGCCGGCGCCTCGACCATAACCTTATCGCCAACGACACGTCCCATCAACGCCTCGCCCAAAGGCGACTCGTGCGAGATCTTGCCTTTTGTGGGGTCAGCCTCTAGCGGCCCCACGATGTGATAGGTTTCTTCGTCGTCGTAGCCTTCCTCGACGACCGTGACCAGACTGCCGAGCGTCGCCCGACCGTCAGTCCTGGTCGGTTCCTCGATCACCACAGCATACCGCAGCGCCGCTTCAAGTTCGCGGATGCGGCCTTCGAGAAAGCCTTGTTCCTCTTTCGCAGTGATATAATCGGCATTTTCCGACAGATCGCCCTGTTTGATCGCAACACTTAAGCGCTGCGCCAAGGCCACACGACGCACGTTGATCAGTTCATCCAACTCCGCCTTCAGCTTCTCCAAGCCCTCAGGTGTGACGTATACAGGTTTATTTTCTACCATTTCGGTGCCTCCAGTTTACCTCCCGATGTTCTCAAGAATTTTCACAAAATCAAGCCCCCGACCTTGGGTTGTGGCCGGGGGCTTGATATTAGGTAACACTCAGTCCGGCCTGACGACGAAAGCGTTACGCGGTAACGTCGTCAACGTCTGCACGCCTTCAGGCGTGACCACGACATCATCTTCGATGCGCACGCCGCCCACGCCTTCGAGATAGATGCCCGGCTCGACCGTGAAGGTCATTCCCGGCGCGAGCATTTGCGCGTTGCCGGCGACGATGTATGGCGGCTCGTGGGCTTCCAACCCCAAACCGTGCCCGGTGCG
>JAKJAB010000510.1:0-288 GCA_022707725.1 Chloroflexota bacterium
AACACCGCCGCGGACGTGTCGCGGTTGATGAAGGGGCTTTGGTTGTTGGCGTAGAGCATCACCCCGCCGTCCGGTTCGGGGATCGCCAGCACGCCTTCGGTCTCGATGTAGGCGTGTTCTTGGTGCGGGAAGGTGTAGACTTCGTCCAGGACGACCGGAGATTCGGCCAGAATCGGCGCGGGGTCGCCGTTGCGGAGGATGTGCCGGTCGCAGAGGTTGCCGGCGCCGAGGCCGCCCGCCGTCAGCGTCGCCGGGCGGTCGGGGATAACGGGGGCGTCGGGATCGAGC
>JAKJAB010000510.1:395-2393 GCA_022707725.1 Chloroflexota bacterium
CCGCCGCAATAGCGTCGCCCACGTAGCGCACCTTCCCGTAGGCCAGGATGTAGTTGTCCTTCACCGGCCAGCCGAAGTTGCCGTGCTCCACAAAATCCGCGTGGGTGATGACGGCTTCGACGCCGGGAACGGCCAGCGCGGGCGCCGTATCCAGTTTGACGATGCGCGCGTGCGGAACGGGGCTGCGCAACACTTTCGCGTAAAGCATCCCCGCCACCCGCATATCCCCCACGTACTTAATCCGCCCGGAAACCTTGTCCGGCCCATCCACGTTCTGGACTTTGGGATTGCCAACGTATTTTGGATTTTGGATTTTGGATTTTGGAGATTGGCCTTCCCCATTCGTAATTCGCTCATTCGCCGATTCGCTGATTCGCCTTTTTGCCGCCAGTTCGACCGCGTCCACAATCTGCTGGTAGCCGGTGCAGCGGCAGAGGTTGGGGGAGATGGCGCGGCGGATTTCGTCGCGGGTGGGGTTGGGGTTGGCGCGCAGCAGGGCTTCGGCAGCGAGGACCATAGCGGGCGTGCAGTAGCCGCATTGCACCGCGCCGCATTCCAGGAACGCCTGTTGCAGGTCGCTGAGGCCGCCGTCGGGGGCGTGGATGCCTTCGATGGTGGTGACGGCGCGTCCGGCAACCTTCGCCGCCGGCGTGCGGCACGATTTCGTCAGTTTGCCGTCCACCAGCACCGAACACGCGCCGCACGCGCCCGTATCGCAGCCGCGCTTCGTCCCCGTCAGGCCGAGCGTCGAGCGCAGCAAATCGACCAACAGCATCTCACCATCTACATCCGAGAGCATTACCGATTCACCGTTAAGTGTGAACGCAAGTTCCATAACGCGCCTCCCTTAGAAAATGCCCTCAACGGATCGAACGGATTCAACGGAAAAATATCCGTTGAATTTCGTTGAATCCGTTGAGAAAAAGTTACCCCGGTTCCCAATCACCATTTTCCGAAACGCCCAATCCCCCAGCCAAAGTAAGCGATAGCGACGCCGATGACGAACAGGCCGGCGCCGACGATCACGGCGTAATCCGCCGCGCGCAACCGCGCCTCGTGCAGGTACGTGCGCTGCGGGCTGCCGGTGAACGCTTTGGACTGCAAGACGATGTCGAGCATCTGCGACTTGACCAGCGCGCCGAGGATGAGGGGGACGGCGATTTTGGCGTAGACGCGCAGCCGTTCGAACGCCCTCATTGTCTCGAAAGCCAATCCTCTCAACCGCTGCGCCTCGATAATCGTCTGGATTTCCTCGAACAGCAACGGAAAAAAGCGCAGCGTCGAAGAGAACACGAAGGCTATTTTATACGGAACTCGCAGTTTGACCATGCCGGTCACCATCGCGTTGACGTCGGTGGTGAAGATGCCCAGAGGCAGCACCAAAATCATCGTCAGCGTTTTGAAGACGACGTTGAGCGCGTACAGCACGCCTTCCCACGTCATCATCCCGCCGCCGATAAGCGGCCACGTTGCGGGGAGCGTGAAAATGGGCGTCAACGCCTCGCCGTGCAGCCGCGCGCGGACGAGGTCTGCCCCTAAAAAGCCCTGCATCAAAATCATAAACGCGGCGAAGGGCAGCAGCAAGACGATAACCGCGCGGAGGTAGCTGAACTTGACCCCCGCCGCCAGACACGTCAGCGCCAACGCCAGCGCCAGCAACCCGCCCAGCGCTGCGCTCTCCCACACGAACGCGACCAGCGTGATGGCGGCCATCAGCGCCAGCTTGGAGCGGAAGTCCAGCCGCGTGAAAAACGAATCGCGTTCGACGGTGTGCAATGTCAGTGCGCTCATATCGCTTCGAAAATAGCCTCAACGGATCGAACGGATTCAACGGAAAAATATCCGTTGAATTCCGTTGAATCCGTTGAGAGAATCATTTTAGTGCTTGCATGGTGCGCGTTAGCACCGGTGTCTCCTCTAAAAATAGTTCTACTTCGACGCTTAAGGCGGATCACAATCCGCCGTCCCCGCAGCGCCGGATTATGATCCGGCGCCAGC
>JAKJAB010000511.1 GCA_022707725.1 Chloroflexota bacterium
TGCGCTGGATGATGATCGGCGAGAGCATGTCAGCCGGCACGGGCGTGTAGGGAACGACGGGTTTGGGCGGCAGCGGGGCCGCCGTGGGGCGGGGGGTGGCGGTGGCTGCCGGTTCGGGTGTGGGCGTTGTTTGCTGCGGGATGAAGCTGCACGCGAAAGCAATCGGCAGCA
This sequence comes from Chloroflexota bacterium, assembly GCA_022707725.1. Classification (GTDB taxonomy): domain Bacteria; phylum Chloroflexota; class Anaerolineae; order B4-G1; family SLSP01; genus DSWT01. The sequence continues at coordinate 172 of JAKJAB010000511.1, forward strand.
AGAGGCTCAATTGAAGCAACAACCAGGTCTTTCGTTTCATCTTACTCCTCCATCAATCGTCACATAGACGTCAGTCTTGTCGTTGGAAACAGCAATTTGCGCAGAATCTCTCGATAACTCTGTGCTCATTTTACTCCAATATGCTCTGCATAGACAGCCTGGCATTATGACGTCTGTGCGGATGGAAAGGTTCCAAGGCGGTCTTAGTGGACAAAAATGCGGCTTCCTCACTGTGAGGAAGCCGCACGGTCATAATTTCCAATACTGAAGGAAAGGTCTTTCCTAAGCGATGCTAAACTTGTTGCGCATAAAGACGCGCACCGCCTGACTAGCCTGAAATGCCAGTCGTGCATCGCTTTTGTCCGCCGTCTCGCCTGGATAGCGATATTGCATGGCATAGCGCTCCAAAAGAATCAATCCGTCGCGCAGAAATTCGAAACTGGCATCCAGAGGAAGGCAGAGTTCCAGCAGCACAATCAGACTGTGCGTTCGAGGAAAGATCACGCATTGTTCTTGCAACCAGGCTTTGAGATACTTTTCGGCGACTTGCTGGGCATGGAAGCACGCGGCGTCATAGTTGGGGTTACGCCGCGCTCGATACTCTCGTCCGGCGCTGGCGTAGTCGCCCTCGGCTTTGGCGATCCACTCAATCGTGAGGTCGTTCATAGAGGACAATCCCTTGGTCCACGATCTCGCGCAAGAACGAATCGCCCAAGGCCAACCGGCGGCGTAATGTAGCCGGCGTCCGCACAATCAAATCCAGGCCGAAATGGTACTCAATCCGCTGGCATATACGTGTTGCTTGTTCGGCCTCTTTCAACGGCGTCTCCATTACCACTAACATATCCACATCGCTGCCTGGATGCGGCTCACCATAAGCGTGCGAACCAAACAGTATGATACGCTCAGGCTGGAAGCGCGCGGCAATTTGCTGTGCGACTTCTGCAACGTTGAGGGGAATATAAGAATCGCGTGAGGCATCTGCCAGTGTGGAATAAGTATTCCCTGGCTCTTTTGCTACATTGTTTGTTTCATCCGACTTATCCGAACACATTCCCGTAACCCTTTCTTCATGCATAGGGTTTGTTTACATTGTAACATGCGTAACAACAACTGCAACTTATTGAATCCTATCGAAAACATTGCAGGGCGAGTTGCCAACTCGCCCTGCAATCCCCTAAATGCTGGCCCCCTCGAACTGGCTGTTGTACAGCTCTGCGTAGAATCCACCGCGCGCTAACAGTTCCGCGTGCGCGCCCTGTTCGACGATGTCGCCCTCGTCCATCACCAAAATCAAATCGGCGTTGCGGATGGTGGAAAGGCGGTGGGCGATGATGAAGCTGGTGCGTCCGGCCATCAGTTGGTCCATAGTCTCCTGAATCAAAACCTCTGTGCGCGTGTCCACGGAACTGGTCGCCTCGTCCAGAATGAGGATTTTCGGGTCGGCCAGCACCGCGCGGGCAATCGTCAACAACTGCTTTTGTCCTTGTGAGACGTTGCTCGCTTCTTCGTTCAGTTCCATCGCGTAGCCATCCGGCAGCGTGTGGATGAAGTGGTCGACGCGCGCCGTTTGCGCCGCCGCGACCACCTCGGCATCGGTCGCGTCCGGGCGACCGTAGCGGATGTTCTCCATAATCGCGCCGTTGTACAGCCAGGTCTCTTGCAACACCATTGCGAACATCTTGCGCAGGTCGCGGCGGGTGAAGTCGCGGATGTCGCGCCCGTCCACCAGGATCGAACCGTCGTTCACGTCGTAGAAGCGCATCAGCAGCTTGACCATCGTAGTCTTGCCCGCGCCGGTCGGCCCGACGATGGCGATCTTTTGGCCGGGCCGCGCTTCCGCGCAGAAGTTGTGGATGACGATTTTGTCAGGCGTGTACCCGAAACGGACGTTCTTGAATTCGACGCGCCCTTCCACTTTCTCCAGCCTGGCCGGCTCGGCGGCCTCCGCGCTCTCCTCCGGCTCAGCCAGGAATTCGAAGACGCGCTCCGCCGCCGCTGCCGTCTGTTGCAGCACGTTGGAGATGTTGGCGAGCTGCGTGATGGGTTGCGTGAACGAGCGGACGTACTGGATGAACGCCTGGATGTCGCCCACGGTGATGGCGTTGCGCGCGGCCAGCCACCCACCGAGGATGGCGACGGCGACGTAACCCAGGTTGCCGACGAACATCATCAGCGGCATCATCAACCCCGAAAGGAACTGCGATTTCCAGGCCGCTT
>JAKJAB010000512.1 GCA_022707725.1 Chloroflexota bacterium
TCGCGCTCAAAGCGGATTTCCTGCCGCCGCTGGGGGCAATTCCGGCATTCACCCGCGATCCCAAAGACGACAAGTTTATCGCGTGCGCCTTGACAGGATCAGCACAATACCTGATCACCGTTGACGCGGATTTGCTGGTGCTAGGAACAGTGGATACTGTGCAAATTGTGACGCCAGAGGCATTCCTGGTCGCCTTCCGTGAATCGGCGACCTTGATGTGAGGCTTAAAAATGCTCATCCTTAACTTCTCCCATCCCCTGACCGACTCACAACTGGCGCAGATCGCGGCCCTGGTAGATGACTCGATTATACAGACACGGGAAATACCAACACAACTGGACCCCGCGCAACCCTTCACCGAGCAAGTCATCACCTTGGTCGAAAGCGTCGGCTTGTCCCCCGCCGAATGGCAGACCCTCCCCTTGCTCGTCAACCCACCTGGCTACGCCCCCCTGGCTGTCACCCTCCTGGCCGAACTTCACGGGCGGATGGGCTACTTCCCGGCTGTACTGCGCCTGCGCCCGGTCACCGGGAGCACCCCGCCGCGCTTCGAAGTGGCGGAAATCATCAATTTACAAACTGTGCGCGATGTCGCGCGCGCCCGCAGGCAGGAGAATTCGTAATGCCACGTGAACCTTTGCAACCTGCTCTCTCCTTCAACAAGTATATATCCAAGTTGATCGGTCAACCCAGTATGCTGTTCGCCGTAGGTGCATTCCTTCTAGCATTGCTTAGCAATATACTGGCAAGCGTGCTTGGCGAATGGCATTTGTTTGGCATGTCAGGTAACATCATCTTCTTGATCTTATTCGGGTTGGGTATCATAGCAATCTATTTTTACCACTTGCGTAAACGTGTTATTATCATCGAAATGCGCGAGCGCCAACCGACCGGCAAGGCCGGCATTATTCTGTTATTGAGTACGCTGAATCCTCGCCCTGTCGGTACAAACCCGACTGAGATCAAACAACATAACCAACAGGTACAAGCAGCCGTTGAGCGCATTGCAGCGGTGCAGGATGTCTCTATGCTGACCGAGGCTGACTTTCAGCTCCTCCTGGGGACGAACCTCGAACCGGCATTGCGCGCCATAGAGTTTCATCATAGGGAAGGCACGTTACGAGAATGTTGGGTGATCGGTACCGAAGATGAGAAAAATGAGCAAGGGGCGATGGTCAAACGTGGTTCAGCATGGTTAGCTCCCGTGCTGCAAAGATGGTTTGACCGCCTCCATCCAGGCAACATGATACGCTTCCAACACCCCATTGAAGTTGCGCCCCGCGATTATGCCACCTTGTGGAAGCAGGTCGATGCAATATTCCGGCGCGGTCCCTACCGCGCCGATAAGATCATCTGTGACGTTACGGGCGGATTGAAGCTAATGACCGTAGGCGCAGCGTTGGCTTGCATTGAGGAAGGCCGCACTATGCAGTATATGGCGACCGACCGGGATTGGCGCGGTGAGCCAATTCCCCAAGGTGAAATGCGGCCTGTGTTGGTAGATGTCACACCTTATCTGATCGCAGAACAGGCGGAGTAAAGACAAAAACAAAACCGCCTTCCCCCGCAGTGCGGAGAAGGCGGCTTTAAGTTTCACATTCATTCGGCGGGACTTTCCGTCAACGCCATTTGCAATCGGCGCGCGCGAGCTTGCGGATCGGGGAAATGCCGCGCCTGCGGAAGCGGGAAGCCATCGGGCAGTGGCATGACCGCTTGCACCTTACCATCTTCAACAGGCAGCGCCAAAGGTTCCTTCTTCTGCTCGATGAGTGGCAGTTCGGGGAGGGTAGGGGGCGGCAATTGCACTTTCGCTGATCGCCGGTAGTCGGGCAGCGGTTCCAGGTCACCCAGCCCCAGCACGCCGTGATCGGGACTGCACACCGGGCATATCGAGTTCGGCGTCACTTGTAGCGGGACGAGCTCCGGCTTCAGGGCGTCGTAGACCAGATAGCGCTGCTGCGGCTTGAAGGCATGCACCAGATTGTGGATTTCGGTCGTCGCCAGCGCAGCGATGAGACCGTCCAGGTGATGGACAGCCGGTGCGGGCGTGTCAGTGACGTAGCCCCGCTGCCGTAGCGCCATGCGCTGCGCTGGGGAGGCCAACTCCCATCCAGCCTGCTGCGGGTCCACGATACCGGCGCATTGCAAGCACCAGCGGCCCAGGTCCGGGATAGCGAACTCGCCGCTGACATCGGTGATAACGTGTTCTTGCGTCGTGGGTTCGATGGCAGCGTTGATGTTGAACCCCAGATGCACGAGCGGGATGAGGTACTGCACGGCCAGGCGATTGAGCGCCATGCGGCTGCTGTGGTTGTCGGTGGCGGCGATGAGCAGGTCGCAAGACTTGAGCGCGTGTTGCGCTTCAGAGGCGAAGACGTCGATGTGCAGC
>JAKJAB010000513.1 GCA_022707725.1 Chloroflexota bacterium
CGTCTGGCCCGGATCGGCGATCTCTACGTCGGCGTAGAAGGCGGTAATGTGCGGGCCGGGCGGGTAGTCGCGCAACGCCAGGGGCAGGTAAACGCGGCGCTCCGGGTTGATGACGATCTTATGCCAAGCCATAGCGTTCTCTCCCGCAGCGGCGACGGTGACGGTGATGCCGTAAATGCCTGTGATAGGCCAGGTGTAGGACATCGTATCGGTTATGTCGGCAACGATGCGCGCGACGGTCGCCTGACCCGCCGCCTCCCACGTGAAGGTGAGCGGCAGCGGAGCGGTCAGCGGGGCGACAGAGGCGGTGAAGGTGTAGGGAACGTCGCTTTGGCCGACGCACGGCCCGGTGAGTGTTACCTCCAGCGACGAGAGCGCCGGCAGCGCGCTGGAGAGCGCGTCCATACGGCATGGCGCGGTAGACAGAGCAGGATGCGCCAGCGCTAGCATTCCGCCGATCAGTATGCCCGCAGCCAACAACACGGTCAAGAGTGTTCGCGTCTTCACATCGTTCTCCTTGTACAAAATATAGTCATAGGCGCGAAGGCGTACAACGAGTGTATGAACGTCGAGGCGAGAAAGAGGATGTAGCTTACCTTTATTCGTAACTATTCAGCCTTGAGGTGGGACGCACTTAGCTGAACCAAAAACGGCACTTTTTTGCGCTTCCTGCTGTCATTGCAGGCGTAAAAGTGCGTCCCACCTGAATAGTTACCTTTATTCTATCATAAATGAGGGCGATCCAACCTTGCAATTATGTTGCCATTGCATTTCGGTCTTGTTCTGAATTGAGGCTTTGCGCCTTTGGTAACGGCGCAAATTGCAAAATAGCACTTGTTATCCGTCCACAACCGGGCTATACTTGCTAACGAGTCAAACTTTCTGGTCGTCCAGCTACAAGATTAACGACAACTCAACTATTTCAAGGAGGTAAATGTGTTCAAGAAAGAAACCAAGTGTACGTTATCCCGCGCCGAAATCGAGCAAAAGGCCAACGAACTGCTCGGTCAGATGACGTTGAAGGAAAAGGTCTGGCTGCTCAACGGCAACTGGGATATGGTCGCCAATCAGATCAAGTATAACAACGCCTATAATCCCACGCCAATTGCGACCAACGGCGTCGAACGGCTCGGCGTGTCGCCGATCAAGTTCACCGACGGCCCGCGCGGCGTGGTAATGGGCGCATCGACGTGCTTCCCGGTGTCGATGGCGCGCGGGGCCAGTTTCGACCGGGCGCTGGAGGCGCGGATTGGCGAGGTCATCGGCAAGGAGGCGCGGGCGCAGGACGCCAATTACTTCGGCGGGGTCTGCGTCAACCTGCTCCGCCATCCGGCCTGGGGACGAGCGCAGGAGACCTACGGGGAGGACCCGTTCCTCGTGGGTGAGATGGGGCAAAAACTCGCGGAGGGCGTGCAGGAACACAACGTCATCGCCTGCGTCAAGCACTACGCCTTCAACAACATCGAAAACAGCCGCTTCTTCGTCGATGTGCAGGCCGACGACCGCACGATGCACGAAATCTACCTGGCGCACTTCAAGAAAATTGTCCAGGCGGGCGCGGCCTCGGTGATGGGGGCTTACAATCTTTTCAGAGGCGAGCAGGCCTGCGAAAGCCGCTTGCTGCTCACCGAAATTTTGCGCGAGGATTGGGGCTTCGAGGGCTTCACCATCTCGGACTTCATCTTTGGGGTGCGCAACGGCAAAAAGGCCATCGAAGCCGGGCTGGACGTGGAGATGCCGCTGCCCGTCCACTACCAGAAAAACCTGCTCAAGGCTGTGGAAGATGGCGAGGTCGCGGAGAGCGTCGTCGATCAGGCCGTTTTGCGGGTACTGCGGACGTTGCTGGTCTTCGAGCACACGCCCGATCCAATGCCGTATCCCAAGGAAGTGGTCGGCAGCCCGGAGCACGTCGCCCTGGCGCGCGAGGCCGCCGAAAAGTCGATGGCGCTGATCAAGAACGAAGGACCGGCGCTGCCGTTCGACAAGGGCGTGAAGCGGGTGCTCGTTCTGGGCAAACTGGCCGCTCAGGAGAACACGGGCGACTACGGTTCCAGCCGGGTCTATGCGCCTTACGTCATCACCGCGCTGGAAGGGCTGAAGAAGTATCTGGGCGCGGGCGTAGAAATCCTCCACTGCGATGAAACCCAGCTCGCCGAAGCGCAAAAGTTGGCCGGAGAGGTCGATTGTGTTGTCATCGTTGCCGGGAACGACTTCAACGACGAGGGAGAATACGTCTCGCCCGGTGGGATGCAGGAGATGCTCAAGCCCGTCATCAGCGGGTATCGAAATATGGGGCGGTTCGAGGAAGCAGCCCAGCTAGAGATGATGCAGAAATCGGCCCATGCCGGCGCGCAGAGTCCCGTGGGCCTAGCGCCCG
>JAKJAB010000514.1 GCA_022707725.1 Chloroflexota bacterium
GCTCGCGCTTGAGGATTTCGCCGCCCAGCGCTACGGCCTCGTCGCCCGTCATATTTGTGCCGAACATCGCATTGACCTCTTCCACCATGCCCTCGAAACCGCTGGCGATGTCGAGGATGGCGAAGGCGATGAAGAGACAGTGCCCGGTGGAGTCGAGGAAGGCCGTCGTCATCTGGAAGGCGCGGCTCAGGTCGGCCTTGCCCGGCTCGGAGGCCAGCGGATCGGACTTGCCGCCCACGCCCGCGATTTCCGGCGCGATGGTGTACCCGGCGGTGTGGTCGGCGCCCATCGTGGTGGTGGCGTAGGTGACGCCGATGCCCTTGACCGCGCGCGGCTCGTAGGCCGGCATACCCTGTCCCTTGACCGACGGCGAGCGCGGATTGCCGAACGCCTTGGCGGTGAAGCCCGTGCCGCCGCCCAGGATGTGCCCCATAGCCGTGCCCTTGCCCATTTCGTGCAGCAGCGCGATGGCGCCGTCCAGGTCGCCGAACGGCAGATAGCCGGAGTCCATCGCCACGGCGATGCTGTCGCCGGTCTCGATGGTGTCTGTGCCGTAGGCGTTGCACCAGTAAACCAGCCTGGCAATGCCATCCAGGTCGTCGATGCCGCAGTTGGCGCCCAACGCCCAGTCGGATTCGTACTCGATGCAGGAGACGATCTCCGAGCCGTCCTCCGCGTAGTAGCTGTTCGAGCACTGAATGACGCAGCCGGGGCTGCACGCATGGTTGTAGACTTCCTTGCCCGTGCGCGCTTTGTTGTTCTCGAAGATGGCTTCGCCCGCGATTTTGGCCGCGCCTTCGAAGCGTCCGGTACGGAAGTTGCGGGTGGGCAGGCCGCCGGCCTCGTTCATGATGTTGATCAGCACGGCGGTGCCGTAGGTGTTGAGACCGCCCTTGGGCTTGGTGAGCGCGTGCTCGTTCAGCGCGTCGCGCAGTTTGCGCGCGCCGGCTTTGAAAGCTTCGGGGTCGGCAATCTCGACGCCCGGCGCGCCCTCAGCGTCGACCACGAGGAACTTCAGGCCTTTGCTGCCCATCACGGCGCCCAGGCCGCCGCGACCGGAGTAACGGGTGGGTCGTTGCTTCATATCTTCGAAGACGATGCCGGAGTTGGCGTAGCCGAATTCACCAGCGACGCCGATTCCCGCGACGTGGACGCGCTTGCCGAACTTTTCGAACAGCGCCGGGAACACGTCGTACAGGTTCTTGCCGGTGTAATCGCCGGCGCACGAGAACTCGATTGCGGGCTTTTCGCCGTCCCAGAAGAGTTTGGCGGCCCAAAAGTCCTTTTCCGCCGGCATTCCTTCGACGATAAGGGCCTTGATGCGCATCCGCGCCACAGCCGGCGCCCACCCGCTTCCGGCGTTGGACTCTTTGATGCCGCCCGTCAGCGGGGACTTTGCGCCGACCGAGACGCGCGCTGACGTGGGCGCTGTCGTGCCGGTGACCATGCCCGGCGCAAAAACAAGCTTGTTGTTCGGCCCGAGGGGGTGGCAGGTCGGGTCTACTTCATCGTAGATGATGGTCGAAGTCAGGCCGCGCCCGCCCAGGTTCTTGTACCGCTCGGGTACCTCTTCCAATTTGTAAGACTGATCGGTCATATTGATGCGTACAATCCACATAGTAAAACTCCTTTCTTGAGATAGTTTCCTGGATATGCCAGCCCTATCCAGGGGCGCAAACCCTCTTGGCTGACCGGGTTATCTGCTCACAGGCAACAAAAAAGAGGCAACCCTCTCCACGATGGAGCAGGATTGCCTCCTTTGCTAATACGGCAGGCGCAGGAATTGCTTCCTGTACCCTGGGAATCCGGTGCGCCGGATTCCACTCGCCCACTTGTCCTCAAGGGATCAAAGTGGGTCGGAGGCGGTAGCTGTGATCGATTTTACGTTTCTTTCACACTACCTTACCTTTATTATGGTCCAATCTTGCCATTTTGTCAATCAGCAGATGACAAAAACCTTGGTGTCAAACGTCAGACTCGTGCAGGTATGATAACCGGTGCAGTCTCACCCGCCTCAGTCATTCGGCGGATGAGGATCTCCTTCAGTTCCCGGCGGATTTCGACGTGAGCGGGTGAGTCTACCAGATTGTGCCGCTCGTGGGGATCGTCCTCCAAATCATAGAGGAAGTCCTCCACGTAGAGGTCGCTGTCGGGGTCCTGGCCGGTCTTGTCCGGCGCGCGGACGCTGTACTTCCAACGCCGGGTGCGGATGGCGCGCCCGCACTGGCTTTCGCTAATTTGCAAGAAGACCTCCCCAGGCCAATCGCGCGCCGCGCCATCGACCAGCGCTTGCAGCGCGTGGCCTCGCATTGTCTCCGGCGGCGCGATCCCCGCCGCCGTGAGCAGCGTTGGCGGCAGGTCGATGAGGC
>JAKJAB010000515.1 GCA_022707725.1 Chloroflexota bacterium
CGTGAGGGCTTCCGCGTGATGGCGGAGGTCAACGCGGCCATTCAGGAGGCGGTGACGGGAATCAGCGTCGCCAAGAACTTCCGTCAGGAAGCGACGATCTACGACGAATTCAGCGAGGTCAACCGGCAGAGTTATCACGTGAACCTGCGGCGCGGCTACGTCCTGGCGCTGAGCATGCCGCTGTTGAACGGACTTTCGGGCATCGGGGCGGCGCTCATCATCTACTATGGCGGAATGGCGACCGTCGCTGCGACGATCAGCGTGGGCAACTGGTACCTCTTCATCACCAGTATGGACCGGTTCTGGTTCCCGATTCTCAACCTGTCGTCGTTCTGGAACCAGTTCCAGGGCGGGCTGGCGTCGGCGGAGCGCGTCTTCGCCCTCATCGACGCCGACCCGACGGTGCGACAGATAGCGGAAGAGCCGGTGACGCAGCTCAAAGGCGAGATTCTGTTCGACGACGTGCGCTTCCGTTACACGGAGCAAGAGCAGGTGCTCGACGGCTTCACGCTGCACATCCGCTCCGGCGAGAGCGTCGCGCTGGTGGGGCACACGGGCGCGGGCAAGAGCAGCATCGCCAAGCTGATCGCGCGTTTCTACGAGTTCCAGGGCGGGCGCATCCTCATCGATGGGCGCGACATCCGCACTTTCGACCTGCACACGTACCGCCAACATCTGGGTATCGTCTCGCAGATGCCCTTCCTCTTTGCGGGCACGGTGGCGGAGAACATCCGTTACGGGCGGATGGAGACCACGGACGACGAGATTCTGGAAATCGCGCGGCAGGTGGGCGGCGGGGAATGGATCGATACGCTGCCCGACGGCCTGCATACAGACGTGGGCGAGCGCGGCGCGCGGCTGTCGATGGGACAGCGCCAACTCGTCGCCCTGATGCGCGTGCTCGTGCAGCGCCCGGCGATCTTCATCCTCGACGAGGCCACCGCCAGCATCGACCCCTTCACCGAGATGCAAATCCAGGACGCGACGAACCTCATCCTGCGGCAAAGCACCTCCATCCTCATCGCCCACCGCCTTTCGACGGTGCGCGCCGTGGATCGCATCATCGTGCTGAAGGAAGGCGCAATCATCGAAGAGGGCAGCCACGAATCGCTGCTCGCGCAAGGCGGGCATTACGCGGAACTGTACAACACCTACTTCCGTCACCAATCGCCCGACTACCGCCCTCCGGCGCTCGACGAGGACGATGCGTATCTGGCGTTGTTGCCGAGGCGTCGGGCGATGGCGGAGATTTGAGATTTGCAAAAGGTAACTATTCAGGTGGGACGCACTTTTACGCCTGCAATGACAGTAGGAAGCGCAAAAATTGCCGTTTTGGATTCAGTTAAGTGCGTCCCACCTCAAGGCTGAATAGTTACTGCAAAAGAACGATTATCACGTTTGGAAAAGAAAGTTTTGCTGTTATAATGTAGACACTGTGACCACAAGAAAGGGAGGCCAAAATGCTAGGCATAAGGGAAGTGAAACAAGCGTTCTCACAATACGTGAATCGGGTGGCTTACGGGCGAGAGCGCCTCATCATTCATAGCCGAGGTAAACCTAAAGCTGCACTCGTCTCTATGGAAGATTTGCGCCGTTTGGAAGCAACCGACGCCAGCGCGCAGCGCCTCGTCATCGAACACTGGAACGGGCAACCCTACGCGCCCGATGCACCGGTGGCTGTCAATCGAGGGCCGCGTTGCGTCTCGGACCTGCTCGTAGAAGACCGCGAGCCGGCCTGGTGGGCTGACGCCTTCCCGGAGGCGCAACCGTGATACTTTACCTCGACGCCAGCGCCTTGGTCAAAAACTACATCCAGGAGCCGCATACCGAAACCGTGCGCGCCCTCTTCGCTGCGGGTGCAGTTGTTGGCGCCGGCCTGTTGAGCAAGGCCGAAGTCGCCGCCGCCTTTGCCAAAGCCGCCCGGATGCACTTCATCTCCAACACCGAAGCGCACGCTGCCTGGATAGCCTTTCATAAGGACTGGCCGACCTTGACCAGCCTTGCGCCCACTGAGGCCTTGCTGGATAACGCCGCTGAACTGGCCTTGACATACCACCTGCGCGGATACGATGCCGTTCACCTGGCCACTGCGTTAGCCTGGCAAACCCAACGCGACGACGCTGTCACCCTGGTTACCTTTGACCGCCAACTGTGGGAGGCGAGCAAAACGGTAGGTCTTGCCGTCTGGCCGGCCGAACGGCCCTAAAACCCGCACAAAACGGGGCGGATGATTTCACCCGTTTTGTGTTCTGCTTTCGTATTCCGAGGATAAAAAAATACAACTTATGATAGACTCCTTCGAAAATAGCCTCAACGGATCGAACGGATTCAACGGAAAAATATCCGTTGAATTCCGTTGAATCCGTT
>JAKJAB010000516.1:0-277 GCA_022707725.1 Chloroflexota bacterium
CGTTGAGTGCCTGCAAGAGTGGATGGGTTTGTTTGTTCATTGTTTTTCATTCTACCGCATAAACGAGGCTTTGCAACACTTCGCTGCGTCAAATGCGCTTGACCCTTCACTCGTTCCCTTTATACTTAACCGCTGGCGAAGAATTGCACTACGGTGTATCACAGGGTGAGGTGATATGTATTCATTTGGAAAAGCACGACCCGATCAAGCGGATGCCATATTTTCGCTTTATCGTGAGGTGGTGGTAGAAGGCGAAAAGACAGGCGCTACGCATTGG
>JAKJAB010000516.1:287-2366 GCA_022707725.1 Chloroflexota bacterium
AAGACTATCCAACGCGGGCCTTTCTGGATGAGGATATCGAATTACAACGTATCTTTGTCCTCCAAGATGGCAGCACACTCATAGCCGCAGTGTCATTGCTGGAAACAGATGACCTGGATGATGAACCTGTTGGTTGGCAAGATGTGAAATCATGTGTGCCCGTCAGATTGTGTGTTTCGCCTGGATACCAGGGCCAGCACATAGGCGAACACACAATGAACTGTCTGGTAGATTATGCGAAGTCGCAGGGATATCAGTCCATGCGCTTGCTGGCCGCGGTGAATAGTGTAGCGGCTAACCGTCTTTATACACGTATGGGATTTGTTTGTCTTGGCGTTGTCGAGTTATACGGGATCAACTTCAACGCTTATGAGCTTATGTTTAGCGATGGTAGACGAAAGGAATAGACGGTGAATGAAATAAGTGAGATGGCATGTATTGAAAGTCAGGCGCTTTCGTTACATCCATAAAGTAGGCATCAGCATGATTCAGAGGTAAAATGACGAAAATGATCGACTCGGTTATTTTTCCGTTGAATCTGCTCAATCCGTTGTGGCGCTTATCGGACAGGCATAGTAAGCGGGTGAAGTGGGTAAGCGAAGCATGAAAATCACTTTTCTTGGAACAGCCGCCGCCAATGCGTTTCCAGAAGCCTTCTGTACGTGTGGCAATTGCGAACAGGCGCGCCAGCTTGGTGGTCGAAGTTTGAGGAAGCGGTCTTCCGTATTGGTCAACGACGATTTGTTGATCGACCTCGGGCCAGACATTATGGCAGCTTCGCAGTTGCACGGCTGTCCGCTGGTCAACGTAAGGTACTGTTTGCAAACGCATCCGCACGCCGACCATCTCGACTTGTCACACCTTCTCTCTCGCAGTCCTGGATTTGGCGTGGTCGGCGCGCCTACCCTGAATTTCTATGCTTCTGCTGAGACACTGACACGAGCGGCAGAAACTTTTCAACGAGACCTTGCAGGCTACAGTCTGCTATCGCCAGAGGCCGAGAAGGAGCTGAATCTCACCATTCATACGGTCGAACCTTTGAAACCCTTCCTCTTCGGCCCTTACTCCGTAACCGCTTTTCCTGCCAATCACGCGCCCACGATGGGAGCGCTGTTATATGCAGTTCAAAGCGATGGGCATACCGTTTTTTATGGCACGGATACTGCCACATTGCCGGAAGAAACCTGGCGGGCATTTCACCAACACGAGTCCCTGTTCGATGTTGTGATCTTTGACCATACGTATGGCCCGGATCAACCTGGCAGCGACCACTTGAGTGCCCACCAGGTCATTGACCATGTAAACCGTATGCGTGACGAAGGTTTGTTACGGCCGAATGGTCGTGTTTTTGCGACCCACATTGCCCACGAGGGGAATCCGGTACATCCAGTATTGGAGGAATTTGCAAAGGATCATGGTTACGAAGTCGCGTACGACGGCCTTGTTCTTGAAAAATGGAGTTGAATGGAGTTTGGGGTATCCTCCCCTGCCCCATCTGCATTTCGACGTGACAGAGGACTGCCCGCAGTCCACCTGCCAGACGATTCCCTTCTGTTTTACCAACACGGCGCCTCACCTCTCTGGTCTTGTCGTTGGTGAACCCTATAGCGCAGAGCCTTATCGATGAATTTCACTATCAAGCAGCAAAAGCCAGGTTCGCTCATGCTTCGATCTGCCAATCCTACCTTCGATGAGGGGCTGGCGTTTGCCCATTATCTCGATCAGGCATTCGAGGGCCTCTTCCGTTTGATGCTGGGGCCACGCGCTGAAGACATCGTCGCCACAGCGTACACCCAACCTGATCACGCCTTCTCCTACCAGAACACAATCTTCGCCGAATGTGACGAGACCATCGTTGGCATGGCAACGGGCTACACGACCGAACAGCATCACCGTTGGTCGAATCAGCCATTGAAACAGGCTGCCAGTCACCATGCCTTGGAAAAAGTGGGTGTGACCCTGCTCTGTTTGCGCCTTCGATTTCTGGGCACTCACGCGGACGGTGATTTCTATCTCCAGGCTATTGCAACGAAAGAAGCGTTTCGCGGTCAGGGTATTGGATCGGCTTTGCTGGACGGT
>JAKJAB010000517.1 GCA_022707725.1 Chloroflexota bacterium
TCCAGAATGGCGACCTGGTAATGCATCCCGGCGATGAAGATGCCTTCCGGCGTCACGGCTGCGTCTTCCCACAGATGGCGCAGTTCCAGATAGTTGAAATCGCGCTGGTGTTGGAAGCAAAGTTTGGCCGCTTCCCAGGGCAGATCGATGGATTCGGTCAGGATGGCGGTGTGGCAGACCTGCTCACTGTCGGTGTTGAGCCAGCTCATTCGTCGGACGTAATCGGCGAACGGCTTGTAGGTGTCCCACCACGGGCTGTTGGGGCCGACGTCGGGCGGGCGCTCGTCCTTGCGAGGACCGCGGATCGAATAGAAGAAGGCGTGCGGGTAGAGCAGATTGACACCGCGCACGAAGCACCAATCCACCAGCCACTTCATCTCCTCCCAGGTGAACGCATGCCCATACGCGCCGAAACACTCGTTGCTGTTGCGCCGCCGTCCCAGATGCAGCGCCGCAGACGACGAGCACTTCCCCTGCGTGGACTCCGGCCCTTCCAACGCTGTGGGGCCGGGCAGCACCCAACGCCACACGAGGTCCTGTCCAGGGATGTGGAAGTAGCGCAGGTAGCCGATGTCGTCACCGCGCCCCGGATGCCCCGTGAGGGCGATCCCGTGCGCCTCACACCATTCGTAAAGCGGGCGGTAGTAAGTGGCTTCCAGACGATGGGCCAGCGCGCGTTTGTAATCCTCGCGGTAGCGCGTCGCGTCTGGCTCGTCATCGTACCACAGCGCGGGCAGGTGCGGCGTGAAGTCGTAGCCCAGGTAGGCATCGACGTGTTCCAGGATGCCGGTCGTGCCGGGCCAGACATTGTGTTCGCGCGGGCGACCGAGTAGCGCCGGTTCATCGGTGAAGATGGCGCGGATCGTCGAGCCGAAATGATCGCCCAGCGCCTCGAAATAGCGGTCGTAGACCAGGCGGATGAACGTTGCCACCGCGTCGGGATTGAGGATGTCGGCGGCGGGCGGCGTGTCTTCCTCCGGTCCTTCGCCGATGTAGTGGAGGCCGCGGATGACCGCGTCGACGGGGCGGTCGATGATGGCGATGCGTTGGCCGTTGGGGCGCTCGAAAGCGGCGACCACATTTGTCAGCAGATTGAGCGGATCGAGCAGATTCTCGGAATTATCTTTGAGGTTTAGCTTTGCCAGGCAACGGCATTGGTAGGCGGGGTTCGCGGCGACGACCTGACCGGAGGAGGAGCCGGAGGGGTACATCCCTTCGTCGTAGAGGACGACGAACATATCGCGGCGTTGCGCCTCTTCGACGGCGACGCGCATCAAGTGCAGCATCCGGTCGGACATCCAACCGGTGTCGCGCGGCAGTCCCACGCGCGGATGGATAACGAAGCCGTAGACGCCGTGCGCCTCGAAGTCGACGATCTGCCGGACGATTTCCGCTTCATCCAGCGCGTCGTTCCAGAACCAGAACGGCGCCATGCTGAATTCGTGGGAGGGGTTGAGAAATGCTTCGATCATTCGTGGATACCTCGTTTCTCGTTAAGAAGAGCTATGTACGCAGTATAGGCAGAGTTGAAAAATGTCCAGCGCCGCCTTGCACTGCACCATTTGCCCCCGCCGGTATTCCCCTGTATAATGCGAATATAAGGAGAAGGCAATGAGCACAATTTACAAACTCCCGCTAGTGTTAGAGCCGCAGCCCGAAGGCGGTTTTACTGTCACATGCCCATTCCTGCCGGAGTTGATCACGGAAGGCGACTCGATTAAAGAAGCATTGGAAAATGCCGAAGATGCACTGCTGGCTGTGATTGAGGCTTATGGCGATTTGGGCCGTCCTTTGCCCACCGCGTTACAACCAATGGCGCCGGTCGCGCCTATGTGGCTCGAAACGGCTGTCGCTGTCTCATGAAGTACCGCGAAGTTACCCAGAAACTGCGCGCCTTGGGGTGCGAAGAGCTGACACGCCGCAGTGGAGGTTCACATCGCAAGTGGTACAACCCGGCAACGGATCAGATGGCTTCCTTGCCTGATTGGGGCAGCAAAGACCTGAAATTAGGAACACTGCGCGCCGTCGTGCGCCAACTTGGTCTGGATTGGGAAGCTTTCCGTAACGCATAGAAGCAAGCGACAGTTTCCCCCTTTTTCCTCCGATTTTTGTTGGATCACAATCCAACGCTCCCGCTGCACAGCGTGGATTGTGATCCGTATCAATTCTGGCCACAACTCTCGTTGCCTGTGTTAGCGTATGGTTGCTCGAGCGATTATGCCCCCAACTCCTTCAACATCGGCACGGTGCGGCTGACCCAACCCAGCGTGGGATCGTCCGCCGTGGCCTGGATGCGGTGCTCGCCGGCGAGGAACCACAGGTAGTAGGTCATATAGCCCGGCGCGCTGACGACGG
>JAKJAB010000518.1 GCA_022707725.1 Chloroflexota bacterium
GATGGGGTGATAGACGACGTTCGCCCCCTTCTGGAACAGCCGGTTGATGACGCGATGCACCACTTCCTCGTTGCCGGGGATCGTGTGCGAAGAGAGCACCACCGTATCCCCCGGCGTGACGCGCAGCGAAGGGTGCCGTCCAATCGCCAGTCGCCCCATAATCGAGCGCGGCTCGCCCTGCGCGCCGGTCGCCATAATCGTCACCTGGTGCGGCGGCAAACGATTGATGTCCTGCAACGACAGAATAAGATCGTCGGGCACGTTGAGATAGCCCAGCCGCCGCGCCATCTTGACGTTTTTGACCATCGTGGTACCGGCAATGGCGACCTTGCGCCCAAAACTGCGCGCCACATCCATCACCTGCTGGATGCGCGAAATCAGCGAGGCGAACGTGGCGACGATGACGCGCCCTTTCGCCTGGCGGAACACATCGGCGAGCGCCGCGTTCAGGCTGTACTCCGACGGCGTGGTGCCGGGCTGGTCGGCGTTCGTGCTGTCGGCGAGCAGCGCCAGCACGCCGCGCTGGTTGAATTCCGCGAGTTTGGCGATATCGCTCGGCCACCCGTCCACCGGCGTATGGTCCATCTTATAGTCGCCGCTGTGGACGACGAGACCGACCGGCGTATCGATGCCCAGCCCGACCGCGTCGGGAATGCTGTGGCAGACGTGGTACGGCTCGACGGTGAACGGCCCCAGGCGCACGGTATCGCCGGGTTCCATCGGTTGCAATTTGATGCGTTTCTGCAAATCCCGGTTGAGCTTGACCTCGATCAAACCGCGCGTCAACCGCGTCGCGTAGACCGGCGCGTTGAACTCCTGCAAAAAGTGCGGCAGCGCGCCGATGTGGTCCTCGTGCCCGTGCGTGATAACGACGCCTCGGATGCGGTCCTCTTTGCCCTTAAGATAGCGGTAATCGGGGATGATGTAATCCACGCCCGGCATATCGCTCTCCGGGAACATCATTCCCACGTCCACAATCAGAATATTGCGCCCGTATTCGAGCGCCATCATATTTTTACCCACTTCCCCCAGCCCGCCCAGGGGAACGATTTGTAACTTTTCCATACACTTGACCTTATTTCAAAAACTCATAGCTCTGTTTAGAGACGGACTCAGTATACCCTTAACGTGGGAGCGCGTCAAGGTTAGATTTTTGGTTCGCGTTTTCGCGTTTTGCGCAATTGACGCGGGTAGAGCACAGGAATATAATACCGCCAAACGGTCGAAGGCGCTAACAAATCCAATCACAGGAGATAGTCACAATGATTCCAGAAAAACTGTTGGAAATCTTGAAACAGGACGGCGTTGTCGCCATTGCCACTTCGGGAGAGGATGGCGCGCATCTGGTCAACACCTGGCACCGCTACGTCCACATATCGCCGGACGGGCGTTTGTTAATTCCCGCCGGGCGGATGCGCAAAACCGAAGCGAACGTGGCCCGCAATCCCAACGTGCTGCTCACCCTGGGAAGCAGCCAGGTCGAGGGTTTTCACGGGAACGGCACAGGTTTCCTGGTCGAAGGGAAAGCGGCCTTTATAACGGACGGGCCCGATTTTGACTTTATGAAAGCCAAATTTGGGTGGATGCGGGCGACTTTGGCCGTCACCATCGTTTCTACGACCCAGACGCTGTGAAGTTGGCCGCTGCGCGGGGCTTTCGAGGCAGAAACTTGAGTAAGCAAGAACGGCCTGAAGGGTACAAAGACTACGCGGAAAAAGTGCGGTACCGCCTGCTCCCGCCAATCTGGTGATTCTGCCGCCCGCTCGTTTTAGGGCGGATTTCTTACGTTTCCGCCAACGTCTGACAGACCGGGCAGAAGTACGTGCTGCGCTGTCCCAGCACGATGCGCTCCACCGCGTAGCCGCAGCGCGGGCACTGCTCCCCGGCGCGGTCGTAGACGCGCAGATACTCGTCGTGCTGCCCTGTCCCGCCGTCTGGATAGGCGTACAACCCGTCCAGGTCCGTGCCGCCGTTCTCCAAAGCGGCGCGCAACGCCGTCACAATCCCGGCGTGCAGCCGTTCCACCTCCGCTGCGCTCAACGTCCCGGCGATGCGCTGCGGGTGAATCCCGGCTTGCCACAGCGCCTCGCTTGCGTAGATGTTGCCCAGCCCGGCGATAAACCTCTGGTCGAGCAGCAGCAGTTTGATTGCCCCGCGACGTTGCGCCAGGTGCGCCGCCAGCCACTCCGGCGTGAAGTCCGCCGAAAGCGGCTCCGGCCCCAGGTGTCCGGTAATCTCGAGGGGGTCGTCCACCAGATAGAAGCGCCCGAATTTGCGCTGGTCGATGAAGACCGCCCACGCGCCATCGCTCAACTGCCAGCGCAGATGCGCGTGTTTGTCCCCGCGCGCG
>JAKJAB010000519.1 GCA_022707725.1 Chloroflexota bacterium
GCCTGGTAGGCGGCGTCGCGGTCGCCGTGGACTGCGGCTTCGACCGTCAGCAGCTCGAAGGCTTTGACGTGCGCCAGTAGACCGAAGCACGCCAGGGGCAGCGGTTCCGCCGGAAGTGGAACGATGCCTGAGCGGTTGACCTTACAAGGCATTTCCAGCACCCAACCCTCCGGCCAGCCGGGCACCGCCCCGCGATGCGGCGCGTTGACCACGTGGACTTCGCCCAAATCGTTGTGATGGGCGTTGAGCAGTTGCGTCGCCACGGTGGAATAGTACGCGCCGCCGCGCTTCATCAAGCCTTCCGGCGGCTCGGTGCGGTCGGGTTCGGCGTATTGGGCCAGCAGGTGCTTCTCGATTTCCATCACCCCTTCGGCGCGCGACGGCGGCCATTGGGCCTGCTCCGCCAGTTTGCGCGCGGTGTAATAGTAGTATTGCAGGTAATAGTTGGGAATCATATTGAGCGTTTCGATGAGGCGCACGTCCCACTCCGGTTCGGCTTCGGCCTTGAGCTGTTCGAGATAATCCGCGATGACGCGCGGCCATAGCTCTTCCCCATCGACGGTGAGGCCGCGATGCCACGAGAGATGGTTTAGCCCCAGGGTGTTCAGTTGCGCGCGCTCCGGCGGAAAGTCCGCGCCCAGGCGGTCCTTCAGCCCGTCGAGCAGCCCCATCTTGGTGTTGATGGCGACGTTGCAGACGCCCACCGCGGGCACGTCGGGAGCGTAGCGCGCCAGCGCCTCGGTGATGAGGCCCGAAGGGTTGGTGAAGTTGACCAGCAGCGCGCCGGGCGCCAGTTCCCGCATCGTTCGAGCGATGTTCAGCGCCACCGGGACCGTGCGCAGCGCCTTCGCCATCCCGCCGACGCCGGTAGTCTCCTGCCCGATGAGGCCGTGCCGGTGTCCGAGGTATTCGTCCTCGCGGCGGGCCTGCATCCCGCCGACGCGCAGTTGCGTGGTGACGTAATCCGCTCCCCGCACCGCTTCACGCAGGTCGGTGGTCAGGTGGACGGCGAACGGCGCACCCTTGGCCCCCACCATCCGTTGCGCAAAGCCGCCCACGACGTCCAGACGTTCGGGCGAAACGTCCATTAACCAGAGTTCGGTGAGGGGCAGACTTTCGACCCGCGCCAGAAAACCATTGATCAATTCCGGCGTGTAGCTGGAACCTCCGCCGATAACGGTGACTTTCATAGATAACCTCCTGAACAAAACATTGAATAATCAGATGTTAGCGTTCCTGCGCCTCGGCGTGTTGCCATTTGGCGACGACGTGTTGGTGGGTGATTGAAGTCATCTTCAATCTGTGCTCCTCTTTCTCGATCCAACCACCCGCGTAGATTTGCCTACCTGATTGTAAGCATACCACAGTTCAGATTGAAAGGCAACGCGCGTATGGCGTTCTGTAGGGGCGAGGCATCCCGGCGGAGATGCCTGCCTGACGAGGTACGGTGGTAGGGATGCCTCGCTACATCGCAACACGTTTTACACGCAAACGAAACGTTTAGGGCGTGCATTTGGTTGTATACTGAAGATAAGCGCATTACACCAAAACCTCACACACATTCCAAAGGCGCAAAGCTGTGGCGGGTTTGTCTTTGCGTGGTCGAAATGTCTGCGCTGCACTCGTAATTCGCAATTCGCATAAGGAGGATAACCGATGAAATACCTACAGAGGTTTTTTGGTTTGCTGCTGGCGCTGTCGATGCTGGCGCTTTCTATCCCGCAGAGCCAGTACGCAGTCGCCGCGGAGCGGGCTGCCAGCTCGCTTGCTCCCGCCGCCGCGCTTGGATGGGAATTGATCTTGCCCGACGCACCCACCAGTATGCGACGCTCGCCCACCTACGCGACCGACCGCACGCTCTACGTCACCACCGACCAGGACATGCGCCGCACAACCGACGACGGCGACTCCTGGACGACGCTTTTTGCGACACAGCCATACTCTGAATATCTGCGCATCAGCTCCATGGCGTGGGACCCCGGCTCGCTGTCGTCGCCCACATTGTTCGTCGCGCGGAACGTGGGCTATGACCACGGTGAGGTTTTCCGTTCCACCGATGACGGCCTTACCTGGCAGAGGGTGCTGGCTCCGCCGAGCACACTGCTCTACGATATCGCTGCCGTGCGCGATGCGGATAACAATCTGGTGGTCTTCGCCGTAGGGTTTTCGCCGGATGTGCCGGCCGTGTGGCGCTCTACCGATGGCGGCGACACGTGGACGCTGGCAAATACTGGCCTGCCGGACCATACCGACCTGTATCGCCTGTACCCTTCGCCGAACTTCGCCGTCGATAATACCGTTTATATGACGTGCTTCGGCCCGCTCCACCGCTCTATCGACGGCGGCCTG
>JAKJAB010000051.1:0-5742 GCA_022707725.1 Chloroflexota bacterium
GGCATCCGCGAGGCGCTGCGCGCGATTCACACGGCGCACGCGCTGGGGATGCAGGTGATGTTGAGCTGTATGATCGAAAGCTCCGTCGGCGTGACGGCAGCGGCGCACCTGTCCCCCCTCTGCGAATTGGCCGACCTCGACGGGCCGCTGTTGGTGCGCAACGATCCCTTCGCTGGTGTGACCTACGAAGGCGCGCGGTTGTGCCTGCCCGACCTTCCCGGCATTGGGGTGATGTGATTTGCTATTTTGAGACTGCGCTTGTCACGAAGCTAACGTTGGAGTATCATTGAGAAGTAGCATCGTACAAATACGGGGCTATACTATAGGGGAATAGCACAGCAGAACCTACCGGTACAGTGAAAGGATCCTATGAAAGCGTTAAGCCGGGGACAGAGAATCGTCTTACTCGTCTTGGCCGTTCTGGACGTGGGTGTGATCGCGGGCCTGGGCAGCATCGTCGTCCGTTCGATGCGGGCGCCGCTACCCACCCCCATCGTCCAGCCGGTGCTCACGCCCACCGCACTCGATAGGCCGCTCGAGGTGGCCACGTGGACGCCGACGCCGGAACCCACCGCGCGCCCGACAGTGCCACCCCGCGCCACCAACACCGCCACGCCCACCGCCACGCCCTTCCCCACGCACACCCCGACGCCCACCTCCACCCCCAGACCGCTCCCCACGGCGGGGCCGGTTCCACTCGACAACGCGGATTTCGACAATATCATGCCCAACCGCATCCCGGGATGGCAATGGTATGCTTACGTCAACTACAAGAGCGGCGCGAGCGATCTGCAGAACTCCTTCGCCGAACCTATCTTTACTGCCGCCGATGATCCGGCGCGCTGGATCAGCGGGTCGACCCTGAAAGTAGAAACGATCCGCTGGGTCAAGTTCCGCACGTGGGTCCACCAGACTGTGACCGTCACCGCGGGCAGCAGCGTGCAGTTCAGCATCAAGGTCAACGCCTTCTCATCGATAGATCGGTTGATCGTCAAAGCCGGCGTCGATCCCACCGGACAGCCGCACTGCGACAACGTTCACTGGGGAGAAACGAGAAACATCAACCAGGACGACGGCACCGTCACGCTGACGTCGCCCAGAGTCGTCGTCGCGCCGGTCGTGGACAAGCGCACGCCTACACCCACCGCTACCCCGGACCCATTGGAACGGGAAACGCCTGCGCCAGTGGCGACCACAGAAGAAACCGAAATCTGGGGCAGGGTAACCATTTGCTTTTACGCCGAACCTGCATATCCCGACGTCAACAACGCCGCCTTCTTCGATCAAGCCGTATTGATCGCTGTACCGCCGCGCTAGCCAGCATATTCGCGAGAACATAAGGAGGAATATGTCAACGCTATCAGATACTTACGATTCGGTCGTCGTCGGCGCGGGCCTTACCGGAGCCCTTGTCGCCCACCAGCTCGCCGAAGCCTCCCAGAGCGTCGTCGTTCTGGAAGCCAAGCGTGCGCCCGGCAGCACGGCGGCCAAAAGCACGGGAGTAGCGTTCCTCGGCACACCGGAACCTTACGCCGCCCTGCAAACGCGCCTGGGCGCCGATGAGGGGCGCCAGGTCTGGAAACTGACCCGGCGGAATCTCGATATGCTCACCGCGACTGTGCAAAACGCCCACCAGCAGGCCACGCCAGTCGGAAGCCTGCGCGTCACCGCCGATGCCGCCGAAGCAGTCCTGTTACAGGAATCCGCGGTTCTGCTGCGGCAAGACCTGTACGCCGCCGAGATAGACGACGCCACGGACTATGGCTTCCAGGTCGGCCTGCGCACCGCCGAGGACCTGGCCTTCGACCCGGAGGCGCTCACGGCTGCGCTGCTCGACCATCCCAACATCACCGTCGAGTACGAGACCGAAGTCCAGGCAATTCGGCAGGCGCAACGCCCGACAGAGACTGCGACGCTCAGCATCTGGGCGCGCAAGCACTATCTCCACGCGAAAAACGTCATCCTCGCCAGCGGAGCACACGCTGCGCGTCTGTGTCCGAGCCTGACCGACATCGTCAAGCCGCTGGCTATGCACGCCATCGACCTGCGCACCACAGCGGCATTGCCCACACCGTTGATCATTCATCAAGGGCACGTCGTCGTCCAGGCGCACGGGGCCAACTGGCGGATGGTCGGTTGGAGCGACACCGAAGAAGACATCTTGCCCATGATGACCGGCGTCGCGCAGCAGCTCTGCCCAGATGCACCTGTCGCCGCCCGTCATTCCTGGTGGACGGCGCAGAGTGTTGATGGATTGCCGGTGGTGGGCGAAGCGCCAGATATGCCGAACGTGTACATCGTCAATGGGCTGGGGCCGTGTGGTTGGAGTTGGGTCTGCGTTGCCGTAGATCGGCTGATCGGCGCGCTGTTGCATGGCGAGAAGATCGGGATGCTGGCGCTGAACCGGTTCGCGCAGGATTAGCCGCGACCAGGGCAAAGCCGCGCGGTATCGGAATTTATAGGCTGTGATATACTGAACTGGTAGGAAAGGAACATATCGATGTCAAAAAAGCCGGCAAGCCAAGCTACTCCGTTAAAGGTCGTCGTGGTCGACGATCACCCCTTCTTTCGCCAGGGCGTGCGCGATGTATTGGACAAAGAGACCGATATCGATGTGATTGCCGAAAGTGGTGATGGGCAAGAGGCGCTCGATTTGTTGCGCACGACGCAACCGGATGTTGTGCTCATGGATGTGAACCTGCCCACGATGAACGGCTTGCAGGTGACCCAGAAACTTAAAACCCAATGCCCCGACATCAACGTCATCATCCTCACAGCCTACGACGACGAGGAACAAATTTACCACGCGATCCGCATCGGGGCCTCGGCCTACTTCGCCAAAGACGTGGATCCCAACCATTTGTTGGATACCGTGCGAACCGTCGCCGAGGGCTACTACGTCATCGCTGGCAAACGGATGACGCCGGGCCAGGCCGAGCAATGGCTGTTGGAACGGTATCGGCGTTACGGCCTCAAGCCCGAGGATACCACTTTTTCGCCGCTCACCGACCGTGAGATGGAGATCCTCGCATTGATCATCGAAGGATTGAGCAACAAAGAAATCGCATTCCGGCTGAGCATCAGCCAACAGACCGTTAAAAATCACATCACCTCCATCCTTGCCAAACTTAACCTGGCCGACCGCACCCAGGCCGCCATCTACGCCCTACGTCATGGCTGGGTGCGCTTGCCACGCGAAGAGGATGCACCAACGTCACCTAGTGTATAGCCACGGAGAGATAAAATGACCGAAAATACTTGGGATCAATTTGTCGAAGTGTGCCATCGCGGCAGCGAACAGGTCAAGAAAGAGCTGAAAGAAGTGGATATGCTCATCCAGCAGACGTCTGTCGAGGTGGATCGCATTATGCAAGCGAACTCCCGTGCGGTCGCCCGCGCGCGGCAGATCGAATCCTCGTTCGACACCACGCCCAGAGAGGACATCAAGTCAGCCTACGACTCGTTGATCGAGAACCAGCGGCGGCTCTTCACGATGCGTGGTCAGTTGGAAAAACTGCAAAGCGACCAGAAGAATCTCACCCGCCTGGCCGAACTGTACCAGACCATCCTGGAAAACACCGCTCCGGAAGAGATCGATGTCGCCGAAGCCATCGGCCTCGATAGACCCGCTGCGCCGCAGGCTATGGTCGTCAGCATCATCGAGGCTCAGGAACAAGAACGTCTGCGCCTCTCCCGCCAGATGCATGATGGTCCGGCCCAGGCGCTCACCAACCTGGTCCTCCAGGCCGAAATTTGCGAACGGCTCTTCGACAGAGACCCGGCGCGGGCGAAGGATGAGTTGTCCGAGTTGAAGAAGAACGTGGTCAACACCTTCAAATCCGTAAAAGGCTTCATCTTCGATTTGCGGCCGATGATGTTGGATGACCTGGGTCTGGCGCCCACCTTGCGTCGCTATGTCGAAGGGACCAAAGAAACGGGCTATACCGGGCTTAGCCTGCACATCACCGGCAAAGGCCGGCGTCTGGCCACGCACAAGGAAGTCACCATTTTCCGCGTGGTTCAGGCGCTGATCCATCTGGGACGCGAGCAGAGTCGGGCAAGCAGCATCAACGTCGTCATGGACATTGGCGACAGCCAGGTGACGGTAACCATCGAGGACAACGGCAGCGGTTTCGAACTCGACGAAAATCTGACCACCCCGGATGCCGTGCGCCTCAACCTGCCGACGTACCGCGAGCGCATCGAAATGCTTGGCGGGAAAATCTTCTTCAACAGCACGCCTGGCCAGGGATTGCGCGTGAATTTCTCATTGCCGGCTGAACCTGTCGAGCCGTAAAGGGTAAACTGGGCCTTTTTTCCTACTTGACAAATGCCGGTTAGTTGTGCTATAGTAGGATGCGAAGAGCACACGGTGGCCTTGCTACCGGTGCTCTTTTTTAAGGCAATTTTCAACCGGCAGGATGACGCTCACGCACAGCGCATATCCTGTTGAGTTATTCGCAAAGATTTGACAAGCCACCGGATTGGAATATGCTGATAGCATAACGCATATTACCCTTTACCGGGGACCGGACGGTCTGGTCATACCTTGCGCCGGTGGGGCAATCAAAGTAATCAATCAACAACTGGTGAGGAATTTCAAGATTGGGTATCGATGATGAGCTAGACGACGCGCTCTTGGAAGAAGAGTTAGCGGAAGAAGATGAGGAAGAGGAAGAAAACGTAGAGGAAATCGGCGCTCTGCCCGAAGAACCCTCTGGCGAAGAATACCTGCTGGCTCTAGGCTACGAGCGCGGCCATATTACCTACGAGGATATCTTGCGGGTCTTTCCTGAAGCAGAAGAAGATGTCGATCGCCTGGATGAGATTATCGGCGCGCTGATGGAATCCGGCATCACCGTTGGGGGCGTCGACGGAAAATCCTCCGACCGCTACATCGAGATCGAGGAAGATGAAGAGGACGGTGAAAAAGCGGCCGAAGATATTTACCGTGCCATCGAAGTCGACGACACCATTGGCCTGTACCTGAAGGAAATCGGGAAGGTCGCCCTGCTCACTGCCGAGGAGGAAGTCTCCTTAGCTATGCGTATGGAGACCGGTAAGAAGGCCCAGCTTCGCCTGAACAACGGCAAATATCACAGTGAGGAGAAGCGTTGGGAGCTGGAACGTCACATCGATGACGGTATCGCTGCGCGCGAACACCTGATCCGCGCCAACTCGCGTCTGGTCATCAGCGTGGCGAAGAAATACATCGGGCGCGGCGTACCCTTCCTCGACCTGATTCAGGAAGGCAACATCGGCCTGATCCGCGCCTCCAACAAGTTCGACTACCGGCGCGGTCACAAATTCTCGACGTATGCGACCTGGTGGATTCGCCAGGCCGTCACGCGCGCCATCGCCGACCAAAGCCGCACGATCCGCGTGCCCGTCCACATGGGCGATCAGATCAACAAAATGCTGCGCATTTCGCACCAATTGACGCAGCAATTGGGACGCGGCCCCACCCCGGAAGAACTGGCGGCGGAAATGGAAATCCCGGTGCGCAAAGTCGAACAGATGCTCGACGTGGCGCGCCGCCCGCTTTCGTTGGAAATGCCCACCGATGACGAGGAAGAAAGCACCCTGGGCGATTTCGTCGAGGATACCGAAAGCCCCGCCCCACCCGACGAGGTCAGCACCACAATGCTGCGCGACCTGCTGCTGGAAATCCTGGTGGATTTGCCCCCGCGCGAGGTGAAGATCTTGCAGATGCGCTACGGTTTGCTGGATGGGCAGACTTAC
>JAKJAB010000051.1:5752-15363 GCA_022707725.1 Chloroflexota bacterium
GGAAGAAGTGGGGAAAAAGCTCGGGGTCACGCGCGAGCGGGTGCGCCAGATCGAAGCGCAAGCGTTGAGCCGCCTGCGGCATCCCGCCCACGCGCGGCGCTTGCGCGACTTCCTGCGGGCTTAACCTGGCCTGCCCCAAAAACCGCTAATCTCGCGAATCTACGCGAATCTTTCTTATAAATTAGTGAAAATTCGCGCGATTCGCGGTTTGTATTTTCAGCCAACTTTTACGACGTTGCCGGCGGCGGCGCGCGTCAGACGGTCGCGGATGGCCAGGCCCAGGCCGCGCGCGCCAAAGTCACGCGCCAGGATCGCCGTCACCCCGGCGCGATCCAACGCGCGCAAGGCGGTGAAAAGCTGCCGGGCCGCACCCTCCAACCCGCCGGCGGTCTCAATGGATTGAACCGTCACAGACAGGCCGGCGAAAGCCACCGCGTCTCCTTCGGCCAACAACAAGCCCACACGCTGTCCGGCTGCCACCAACTGCACCGCCGCCGCGTGCATGGCTTGCAAGACAACCTGGCGCGATCCCTGATAGAGCGTGAGTCTGGCGCGCGGCGCATAATGCTGTTCCAGCGCGCCCGGCGAAGGGACAACTTCCTCAGCCGTAAAAACGTGTCCTGAAACATCCACCTGACCCAACACCGCGACCAGGGACTCGCGGCTTACGCCGCCGGGGCGCAGAATCGTCGGCACGGGCGTGACCAGCGACAGCACGGTCGACTCCACTCCCACCGGTGTCGGCCCGCTGTCGAGGAGCATGTCGATGTGGCCTTCCAGATCGTCCAGCACGTGGGCGGCCTGCGTGGGACTGAGATGCCCGAAACGGTTGGCGCTCGGCGCAGCAATCGGGAATCCGGCGGCACGGATCAACGCGAGCGCCACGGGATGCGCCGGGACGCGCACGGCCACCGTCGGCCCGCCGGCCGTCACCGCCAGAGGGATGCGCGGACCGCGCGGCAGCACCAACGTCAACGGCCCGGGCCAGAACTGCGCGGCCAACGTCTCGGCCAGCGGCGGAATCTCCACGCCGACGGCGGGCAGCGCCTCCGGCCCGGCCAGGTGGACGATGAGGGGGTCGTAGGCGGGGCGCCCTTTTGCAGCGAAGATGCGCTGCACGGCTTCGGCATCCAGGGCGTTGGCGCCCAGGCCGTAGACCGTCTCCGTGGGGAAGGCGACGAGGCCGCCGTGCTGCAACACCACCGCCGCCTGCCGGATCGCTGTGGGGTCAGGGGCGGTAGGGTCAATGGGCAATATCAAAGTCTTCATCGTCAACATCGAAACACAGTATTAGCATTCAGCGATTAGCTGTCAGCCTTCAGCAGCTAAAAAGCGCCTCAGCATGATGTCTTGACATCTCGAAAACAGCGACTGCGTCTTGCGCTATGTTGCTGAACGCCTGCATTACTTGAGCACGTGCAGCGCGCCGCGGTCAACCAGCGATTGCGCAAAGCGCAGTACGTCGGCTTCGACCTGCGCCTGATCCGCGCTGAATTCCACGGCGAGCGTATCCGCGATTTCGCGCAGGGTGCGCGTTCCATCGGAGAGGCGCAACACGCGCGCGCCGGTAGCGTTCAACACCACGAATTTGCCCTGTTCGGGCAGTACCACCACCAGTTCCCCATCGCTCTCGCGGGTCACGAGTGTGGGCGCGGTAACGAGAACGTCATCCCAATTCAGCATCGATCACCTCCCAAAATGTCGCATCGCGCCGGAAATGCAGCGCGTAGACAGGAATTGTGCGCAACAATGTTTCCCAGCGGGCCAACAGCTCCGGCAGCCACAGCGCGTCGGCGGAGAGCACGGGGGTGTTGGCGACCAGTTCGCCAAGCGCCCGTCCCGCCGGCAGCGGCGCGAGGGCCGCGGCGGGCGCTTTTATCAAGCGCAATAAGGCGCGCAACGGGGCGACGCGCACGTCGCCGCGGCGCTTGCCGAACGGGGTGGCGTACATCTGCCAACCGGCCGGCGCAGGCCACAGCAGCACGAGGTCGTCGTTGAGCACCGGGTCGGGCGCGGACAAGTGCGCCGCCGTGGTCTTGCCGCTGCCGGAGACGCCGAAAAGGGCGTACCCCTGCCCCCGATGCACGATCCCGGCGGTGTGGAAGAGCATCCCGCCGCGCGCAAACGCCTGCATCGCCAGGGCGACGCGCAGGAAGTAGCCAACGTCGCCAGGGGTGGCCTCCGGGTGCGCGCGCAGGTGGGCCGCGCCCACGGCGGCGGAGACTTCCCCCTCGAATCCGGGCGCGGCGAGAGTACACACGCCGCCCCGCGCGCGCGGCAGAGCTTCGAAGAGCGGGCCTTGGGGGAGCGGCAAACGCGCGTCTGCCGTAAACTGCACGTCCCAGGCCGTGGTTTCGGGGGCGGGCTGCCACGTGGCCCAGGCGGTTTGCAGCGGCGCGATCCAAGGCTCCGGGCCGCGCGCGCGCAACGCCGTCCCGGCAATGCCAAAATCGAAAGCGGCTGCGCGGGGGTTCGCGGCGTTCATCGTTTGAATGCGCGCCACAGCAGGATTGCGCCGAGCGCCAACAGCAAGGCCCCCTCGGCTTTGGTCCACGCGCGGGGCAGGCCGGCGCGCGCGGTCACGGTCTCCGGGTGGAGGGTCGCAGCGCCGTTCCATTCCACTTCCTCGATGCGGTAGGCGTAGCGCCGCCCCGGCTTGACAGCGTCATCCTCGAAACGGTAAGCCGCGCCCCCGATCTCATCGCCTTCGGCGGGGATCAGCGCAGTATTGACCTGCACGAAGTCGCCGCCGGGCACCTCCGCCCGGTACACGTTGAAGCCGGCGGCGCCCACTTCGCTCGCCGTCTCCCAGGAGAGCGCCACCGGGGGGATGTCGGTCAGCAGCAGGTAGACGCCGCCCACGAGCAGCAGCGCCGCCAGCGCGGCGCTGCTCCAGGGGAACGCCGTCCGCGCCTGTTTAGTTTGTGCCATTGGCTTTCCTACGCGCTCGCCGTCTTTTTCCGGATCAACTGCGCCCAGAACGCGCGCGGGCTGCTCCCATCCAGGCCGAGGTAGCTGAACAAGAACGCGCCGACCACGCCGCCTATCAAGCCAACCGCTGCGCCAATGGCGGTGTTCGTCAACTTTCCAGAACTCACCGGTTCAAGTGGCGGCACGGCCGGAGAGGCAAAACGCACGTCCGAACCGGCGGATGCAGTGGCGATGCGGATCTCCTGCTCTTTCGAAAGCAGATTGGTGTAGGCGTCCCACGCCAGGTCGCGGGTGTTCCGCAACTCGTCCTTGCGTCCGCTCAACCGAACAATCTCAGAACGCAGTTCGCGCACGTCGTTTTCCAGGGTGACGATCTCCTGATCCAGGGGGGCCTTCAACACGTCCGCATAGGGCAGCAGTCCTTGCCAATCCGCAAATTGCGTTAACGCTTCTCCTGAGGGAGCCGTCTCCATGTCTAGGGATTCCACAGAGAGCGCATTGAGGAACTGATAGCTCTCCCGCGCCGCCAGCGCCGCCGCCTGCGCTTGGAGCGAGGTTTCGAGGCGGTGCACCTCGCCCTCCATCGCTACGATGAGCGCGTCGAGATCGGCCACCTGCGTCAGCGGGTCGGTGGCCGAGAGCAGGGTCTCCAAGGAAGACGTCGTCATATCCAGCGTATCGAAGGGCAAGCTAGTGCTCGTGTCAAAGATTTTGGCTTTGAACGAAAGCCACACCAGCGCGTCGTTGCCGGGGCCTTCTCCGGCGAGCAATTGTGCCCGCATTAAATTGGCATCCTGTAAGAGGTCGGTGAAGCGGCGCATCCGGGCGTAATCCCGATCATAGGTGTACACCAGTTTGTCGCGCTGCTTCTCGAAGACCCTCAGATTCGCACTCATCTCTGAGGCAACCGAGGTGTTCAGCAGCCGTTTCTGTATGTCCACCTGGGCGTCGGTCACCGCGGCGACGCTGTCTTGACGGCCCAGGCGTAGCTTTTCGATCACGGCTTCCTCTTCGGCCACCTGCCGTTGCAGTTCCGCGATGTGATCTTCGGTGTTGAGGAAAGCGACCCAGGCAGCCTGGGCCTGGTCGTACTCGGCTTTCGCCGTGACCACCTGCGCGCCAATATCGGCGAAGGGGCTGTACGATGCCTCGCCGTAGATGGCGTTGACGTGGGTTTCGTAGGCACGCGCCCAGGCGTTGGCAATCGCAGCCGCGATCTTGGGGTCTTTGTACGTGACGACGATCTGGATCGTATCGCTGTTATCCCCCAAAAGCTGCCCTTTGACGTATTCCATCAGGCGCGTGGGATTGGCGTCTTCCTCATCCAAAATATCACGCAGTTCATCGGCGACCCGCTGCGCAAGCGAGCCGCTGCGCACCATGCCGACGAGGGTGCTGAGGCGGCGTTGGTTGCGGTCGAGCACCACATTGGCGGCCTGCGCGGGCAGCGACAAATCGTTTTCGCTGATCGATTCGAATCCCGACCCCAGGGAGATTTCCACGCGGCTGCGGAGCGAGACCACGCCGGCCGTGGCTTCGTAAACCTTTGGCTGGAGCGCGGAGAACCCGAACGCGCCGGCGCCCACCAAAATCGCTCCAAAAGCGATGAGCCACCACCACTTGAGCAGGATGTCGATGTAGATCCGCAGATCGATTTCTTCTTCCATAGTCGTTTTCAGTCTCCTCGGATAAAATAATCACATAAATTCGTCAGGGTTCTACTGCGCACTCAGTGTCTCGCGCGCAGCGGTACAGCGCCGCCAACGTTCCCATCACCAGCCAGGGCAGAAAAGCCGCCCGGGTGTTCCACGTCGTATTATCGACCAGTCCGTGTACCAACAGCGCTATCATACCAGAAAGACAGCCTACGGCAACGGCGCGCAGCCCGGATGGTCCGGCTTTCTCGAAGTCGCGCGCTGCTTGCCGCCCCATCCATACGATCAATCCCAAAAACGCCAGATAGGCGATCAAGCCCGGAAGGCCCAGATCGACGCCGGCCTGCAAATAAACGTTGTGCGTCCCCGGGTTTTGCATTTCGTAGAACGGATAAAGCAGCGCGGCCACATCGTTGAACGTCCCCATCCCTACGCCCGTGTAAGGGAAATCGGTCAACATCCACAATGCCGTGCGCCACACGTTCAAGCGGAACGCCATCGTCGAAGGATCGACGCTTTGGTCGAGCAACTCTGACGTAGTCTCCCCGCTGCCGCTGAAGCCGAGCAGCCATCCCCCTACGATCACACAGACTACCAACAACGCCAATGCCAGCTTCCGCCGCCCAGATAACCATAGCAACGCCAGCGTCCCGGCGGCGGCAGCCAGGTAGCCCCCGCGTGATTTGGTGAGCAGCAATACCCCGCCCATCAGCAGGGTAGCGATGGCTAACATCGCTGGGCGCAACCAACGATAACGCGCCAGCGAATTGGTTTTGTCCAGAGGGGACGTCAGCAACGCCAACGGCAAGGGCAACAGCAGCACCATTGCCGACGCCATAGTGTTGGGATGTACGGCATCCGAGGCCAGCAATGGGAAGGGTGTATAGAGCGTTTCGGGGATCAGGAACAGTTTGGTCTGCGACCAGCGCACCATGACGAAGGATAACAACGCCAGGCCTGCTCCGGCGGCGACTAAACCATAGGCCATCCAGGTCAGCCGCGCGCGGCTGTTGGCCCACCACAGCACGGCGTAGCAACCCACCAAACCGCTCCACAGCCGCGCAACCTGCGCCCAGGTGGTCTCAGGAAACGCGGTGGCCCACAATGAAACCCCGCCCATAAGCGCCAGAAGCAGCGCTGGAGCGTCCAGCGGCGTCCGCGCGGGGCATATCTGCCGCGCAACGATGCCCACGAGCAACCCGGCGGCTATCGCGGCCCAACCCCACGGGCTGGCCGGGAACACGTTTTGCCACACGACGCCCAGACCGACGAGGGCGATGCCGATCAATAAGCCCCCTTCCCGCGCAACACGGCCAACGGCGTTTTCAGGAGAATGAAGATATCCAACCACAACGAGTAGTTCTGGATGTAGTAGAGGTCTTCGTCGGTATGCAGGTGCATCGCTTTATCCGAGCGCCCGTTGACCTGCCACCAGCCGGTAACGCCCTGCGGGACGGCAAAGCGTTTGCGTTGCCAGAGCGCGTACTCGTCCACCAGCCAGGGCATCTCCGGGCGCGGCCCGACCAGGCTGATATCGCCCTTGAGCACGTTGAAGAACTGCGGCAGCTCGTCGAGGCTCCAGCGGCGGATAAAGCGCCCC
Source organism: Chloroflexota bacterium (assembly GCA_022707725.1). Classification (GTDB taxonomy): domain Bacteria; phylum Chloroflexota; class Anaerolineae; order B4-G1; family SLSP01; genus DSWT01. Next base: position 11,939 of record JAKJAB010000051.1, read on the forward strand.
ACCCGTGTAACGCGGGGATCGTCTTTCACTTTGTGGATGACGTGCCCTTCTTCGTCTACCTGCACAACCTGTTCCTGCAACGCTTCCGCGTTGACAACCATCGAGCGGAACTTGAACATGTCGAACAGCCGGCCATTTTCTCCAACACGTTTTTGCCGGAAGATAATAGGGCCGGGAGAATCGACCACAATCGCCAAAGCCACCAACACCATCAGCGGCAGCGCCAACAGGGTGAGGAACGCGCCGACAACCAGATCGAACAGGCGCTTGACCAAACGCTGGTAATCATTGAGGGCGGGATCGCGCAGGTTGATCATCGGGATGCCGCCAAAATCCTCGGCGCTGGCGCGGTAGAGCGCCAGGCTGAAATAATCGGGGATGATGCGCACGTTGACGGGCAGCTCGTGCAGACGCGAAACCACCAGGTTGAGGCGTTCGTGCGCGTCTGGCGGCAGGGCCAGCACGACGTCGTTGATGCGCCGGCTCTTCACCACGCGCTGGATATCGTCCAACGTCCCCAGAACGGAGCGGTCCACCAGGCGTTTTTGCGGGTCGTCGTCCAGGTAGCCCGCCACACGCAACCCGGCCCAGTCGTAGGCTTCGATCATTTCGGCCACACGGCGTCCCACCGTTCCCGCCCCGACGATGAGCACGCGCGTCTCTCCGGCCAGACGGCGCTGCTGCACGCGAAAGCCGAGGCGCATCACCACGCGCCACAGCACCGCGAGCAACACGTTAGCCCCGGCCGCGTATGCGATCAACACGCGCGAGGTATCGCGGAAGGAGAAGTAGAGCACGCCCGCGACCGCCAACCAGAATACCCCCAGTGTGATCGTCAAAGTCTGGAATTCGTCAATGGCTTTGTAGTTTTTGCGGGGATCGTACAAAGAGGCGGTCAAAGCGACCAAGGCCCACAACACCATCGCTATGTAATAGAACGACGTCTGGGGCAGGCCATCCGGGTAACGGGGGTTGAACTGAACCAATCCATAGGGCAGCGTCACGCGGAGGTAAACGCCCAGGCGCAAGGCCGCGACGACGCAAGCAACGTCGAGTATAAGCGCCAGGAGCGCGTATTTCAACGTGAATCGCTTGAGCATAGATACCCTTTCTTAGTTGGCAATCGGTAGACGGTAGACGGTAGACAGTAGACGGTAGACAAGGTCGATATAGGACCACGGGAATTGTAGCACACACAGGGAAAATGGCGAGTTAAGAGTTGCGAGTTACGAATGGCGGGTGATGCCGCGAGCAATGCCTCTGCGCCGCGCGCGAGCGAGCAGAGAAATTGGCGGCTACATAGGTAAATACAAAATTCTATCCACGTATTCTTCAGCATCAGAGGCTGACCACAAAAGATAAAGTTATTCGATGATCACGCCTATATTCGCGCTATGTCGCAAAAGCAATATACCAGGAATACGTCGTTCTTCTGCATAGTGCGCGCGCACGTGCTCTGGGATTGTACGACGATTTGCCGTAACCAGGATATACCCGGTTCCCTCAATCCACAGCAGGATATCCGGATCCGGCATTCCTTTCGGCGGCGCCTGCGGCTGTCCCACCGCGATAACATCCAGATCAGCATCCAAACGCAACAATTGGCTCTGTATTGCGTGAGAAATATGTTCGTCAAGCAAAAAACGCAGACGTGTCACATTGGGCTCGCAGGAAAATAGGCTGGGCCTCTCTCTGCCACTAACATCTCCCGCTTTTGTTGCATCCGCAGACGCAAGTCTTCGACAAACACGGACGGGTTGTGTTGTTGCTCTAGCCAGGCAGCTTCAACGTAAGCGCGCCAACGCGCTAAGTAGGCGTCTATTTCCTCCCGGTTATACAAATAATACGTAATCGTTGCGTAAACCTGTTCCAACGTCAGCGTCCGGTAGCGCACGGCGATCTCTTCTGGGCTAACGCCACTCAGGTAATCTTCTAACACGATTTCAATGCCTATCCGTGTGCCCTTGATACGGATATCATCTGCATCCAAAAACGCAAAGTAGTCCTGCAATTCCATAAGGCCTCCAATTCACAGCCATACCATCCATACTGATGAATGCCGTTGTCAAGGGGTAGAACCTTAAAATGCTCAAAATCGAGAGTGCTGACGTGGTCGCCCTCCCTACACTGAAAGACGAGAAGAGCGCCTGGTAGCCAGAGCGCCCCTCCCGCCTTCCCTTTGGGGTAAAACCAGTATAGCGTAGAACGCCGGAAAGGGCAAGGCGCTCTGTGAGACCGCTAGTCAGGGCGACAGGCACGACGCACCTATCCCCCTGGCTGCGTGGTGTTGCAGCCGGGGGGAGACGGCGGTATACAGCTATCGCCGCGCGCCGGCGGCTCAGGTCACAGTCGCGGTCAGGGCGGCCAGTTCCTCGGCGGAGGGCAACGAGCGTAGTTGACCGCCGAAGCGGATGTGGGTCAAGTCCTCACCGAGGCCGAGCTGCATCAACTGCCAGCGCACGAACTGGCGCGGGGTGAAGCGCCCGCGGTAGGTCTGACCGAGGCGGCCGGACCAGACGAAGAACTTGGCGGCGACCTTGTCCGGCAGGGCATGGTGGTCGGCGGCGTGGTCGTGCAGGACGTGCCAGACGACGACCAGCAGCTTGCGGGCGATGGCGACGATGGCCTGGTTATCCGGCATGCGCTTGGCCAGCCGCGCGAACTCGGCTTGCCAGCGCGGGTGGGTGCGCACGGCGACCCAGGCGGCTTCGACCATGGCATAGCGCAGGTCGGCGCGGCCGTGCTTGGTGATGCCGCCGTGGCGCTGCGTTTTGCCGCTGTCGTGGACGTAGGTGCCCAGGCCGGCGTAGCCCACCAGGTGCTTGGCGTGCGCGAAGCGGGTGATGTCGCCCACCGCCGCCAGGATGATCATCGCCGTGATGAGGCCAATGCCAGGCAATTGCATCAGGAACGGCGTCTGTGCGGCCCACGGGGCGACGGTGCTGAGGCGCGCCAGTTCTTGTTCCACCTCGGCGATTTGGGCATTGAGCAAGTCGAGGGTAGCCAGGTCTTGGCGCACGTGCAGTTTTTCGGTAGGCGAGAGGTCCAGACTTGTCCACCAGGGGCGGTGCTGGGCGGCAAAGGGATCGCCGTCTAGGGCAGCGAGATTGTGCCGCTGCCACATGCTGTGCAAGCAATTGGTGGTCTGCGTGCGGGCGCGCGTCAAACGCAGGCGGTGCGCCACCAACTCTCGCAACTCGCGCACCGGCTGCGGAGGCACCCAGACTTCCGGGATGAGGTTGAGCCCCAACAGCTTGGCCAGCACAAACACATCGCGCTTGTCGGTCTTGACGAGCGCCGCGCCGATCAGCTTGATGTGCGGCGGGTGGGCGACGACCACGGCACCGGCGTAGCGCCCCACCTGGTCATAGAGCGTCCAGGTGTTGGGGGTGGCCTCGATGACCACCTTGTCGGTCGGCTGGAGG
>JAKJAB010000520.1 GCA_022707725.1 Chloroflexota bacterium
CCGCCTCATCGGTGTGCTGCTGGCGGTTGCCCTGTTGGGTGGCATCGCGTGCGCCTTGGGTCTGCATTACGCCGGCTTCGCTGCCGCTGTACGACCGCGACAGGCTGTAGCTGTCGGCATAGTCGCGTTCCAGGTTGACCTGGCTTTCCTCGTGCTCGTCAATGCGCTCGCTGATGCGCTGCCTGTCGGCGTAGGCGGTGTTTTCCTGCCCCTGGTGTGCCTCGTGACTCGCGGTCTCACGGCGGCCAGGCGATGGGCGTTCTGCTCAGTGCTTAGACGTTGGTCGGTCCGCGTCACCTGCGTCGCGCGGTGCGTCTGCTCGCTGAAGACGGCCACCGGATTGAGGAACAGGGGCAACACTGCGCTCACGTTGGCTGACTCGCTCTGTTTCACTTTGGAGGCGAAGTAGCTCAGGGCTTGGGCCGTGTCGGTCAGCATCCGGCGGATGTCCAGCGCGTGCAAGGGATGCGCCAGGGTCAGGACGGCGAACGGCTCTCCGGCCAGCGCCGCGGCGATGACTTCGAGCTGTTCTTGCGCGTCGGTGGTGATCAGTTGGTTGATGCCGTGGCTCGATCCCATACCAGGCGCGAGGCGTGGCACGATCTGGCCGATGAGCGATGCCGTGTGGTTACAGGCCCACAGATGCTCGTACAGCGCCGCGGCTTCGTTGGCGGACAGCAGGGTAAAACGCGACTGCCGGAAGCGCCCCTGCAATGCCGCAACCAGGCGCGCCGAGTTCAGGGCGGCGGATTGCACGGCCTGTTCTTGGGTGGCTGCCGTCGCCAGCCCACCGTAGACCTGGACGAGGCCCAGTTCCGGCACGTTGGCCAGGCCAAAGGCCGCGGCGGTGTTGCGCGCGCCTTGCGGGTCGTACAGGCTGCTCACCACATCGTCGGTGAGTTCCAGGTGCGTCCGCGCGTGGCGGTAGGGCTTGCGCAAGATGCGTAGCGCGTGCGGCGACCACGCCCGCCAGCCGTCAGGCAGTGCCCAGGCGTATGCGTGCAGCGATGCGCCGCCAGGGGTGAGGGTCATTGAGAAAGTGTTGTTGGTGGTAGTGTTGTTGTTCATAAGGTCTCCTATTGTTTTGGTAGACGGTAGACAGTAGACGGTAGACGGGTTTTCTGCCCCTGTCTACTGTCTACCGTTTACTGTCTACTATTGCCGTTTCACCTGCCGCAGCACCTCGCGGGTCGTCATCCGCCCGCCGAAGAACGGCGTGAGGCGGTCCCAGAACAAGAAGCGCAGGATGTAGGCGTAGAAGCCGATGGCCGACATCACGGCAAAGCCCAGCAGCCACACCGAGATGCCGTAGAGCGTCGTTGCGCCCGGCTCCGGCGTGCCACTGACCAGCAACGCAGCGATGCGGTAGGCAAAGAGCAGGCCGGCGTTTCCCGCTAGGAAGAAGTAGATGTAGTTCGTGGTCGCCGCGCGGTCGTCGGGCTTGAAGTAGGCCAGCGCTGCCGCCGCGCCCCACATCGGGGCCAAGACCCAGCGCAGTGCGCCGGAGGCCAGGATGAGGGCAAGAATGTGTAAGGCCAAGATCAAATATGACATTGTGTTTTCTCCTTCTGTCTATGAATGTTTTTCGACAGGATTCACCGGATAGCGCGTCTCTCCATCCTGTTCATCCTGTCAATCCTGTCCAAGAAAACGAAAAAGGGGAGGACGCGGAATTACTCCCGTGTCCTCCCCTTTTGTTCTCATCGCGGTGTTACCCGGTCAGAGCGCCGCAGGCTTGGAGGTTCCTGCGGTTTGGAGCCGAAGCCCCGGACTTTTTGCGCCTGGACGGTGATGCTGTATCCAGGTGTATAGCTATTATACCATATTCATACCTTGAATTTCAAGGGGGGATCGGCATCAAAATGACGGTTCATCCATATTTACTGCCAATCTTTCCCAGCCATCCGCTGAAAGCACCAGGTGCGATGAGCGTTCCAACGCATACGTCCCGCGATGCCAAGTCATAGCATTCACAGATGCCATCATCTGTACAGCAGCCTGCTGCACCGTCGAAGCCTTCTGCAGCGCAGCCACTTGTTCCGCCGTTATTCCGTCGAGGAGCACCGTTCCTGTGCCGATGGCCGCCACCAGCAGGCTCGCAGCCTCGGGACAGGCGTCTTGCGTTGCGTCGCGCGTGAAATCCTCCACCACGAAATCGCGCACGCGGGTACGCAAGTCTACCAACGGTTTGCGGTTGGCGGGAGTTACCTTGTGAACGTGGATGCCACGCGCGCGGACGCGCGCAATCATCCCCACGCCATCGGCCACTTGTGGATCATCCGGGTCGAACAGCGGCACACGACACTCGCGGCACGCATCCAGATTCAGCGCGGC
>JAKJAB010000521.1 GCA_022707725.1 Chloroflexota bacterium
GTAGGTGATGCCCAATTCGCCCTCGTCCGTTTGACCGGGCCACAGCCCCGCCGTGGGCGCGCGCACGATGACCGGTTCCGGCACGCCGAGCGCGCGCGCGAGCGCCCACACCTCGTGCTTGTACAGCTCGCCGAGCGGTTCGATATCCACGCCGCCGTCGCCGTACTTGGTGAAGTAGCCCACCAGCATCTCCGGCTTGTTGCTTGTCCCGGCGACCAGGCAGTTGTGCGATTGCGCCAGGTAGTACCAGGCCGTCATCCGTAGGCGCGGTTTGACGTTAGCGCGCGCCATGTCGCTGCCGGGTGGGAGCGCCGCCAGCAGCGCGTCATACGTCGCGTCCAGGTCGACGGTGTGCAGCCCGAGGCCGAGTGCCTGCGCTGTCATCTGCGCATACGCCTCGTCTTCCGGCAGGCTGTAGCACGGCAGCCAGACGGCGAGGGTATGCCCAGCCCCCACAGCGCGCGTCGCCAGCGCCGCCGTAACCGCCGAATCGACGCCGCCGCTCAGCCCCACCACGAAGCCGTCTGCTCTGGCTTGTCCTGCGTAATCCCGCATCCACGCTACAATCGCATTCGCCAAAGCCGCATAATCCATATTCCCCGCTCCTTCAAAACAAACTACTGATCTGGCTAACCCATATCTGAATATAGCCCTAGCAGGCCGAAAAGTCAACCGGAATTTGACAACTGCCCCTCCCGTGCTATACTACGGCGCGTGTGGGTCGTTAGCTCAGTCCGGCAGAGCAGGGGCCTTTTAAGCCCAGGGCCACAGGTTCGAATCCTGTACGACCCATTGGAGAAGCGGTTTGGTCGAAAGGCCAGGCCGCTTTTTGTGTTTGGTGGGGGTGGGGGTATACTTGGGGTGTGCATACAGAAGCAGCAATAGGTGAACTATGGGAGGCGCGAAATGACAACAAATGCAGAAACGTTAATGCCCTCTACACAATTTGCCAGGATTTATAGAAGCGTTAAACAGCTTACTGTAAGAGAACAGTTGACATTGGCGAAACTGGTCTTGGAAAGTGTACTGAATGCTAAACCTGGAGAGCAGGATGAGTGGCCTGCCGGTTTCTTTGAGACGACCGCCGGAGCGTGGGCTGGCGCGCCGTTGGTGCGGGAACCGCAAGGTGAGTATGAGGATTGGGCGTTGCCTGCATCATAGCGGAAAAGTTTTTGGTCACTACAAGCGGTTTGGTCGAAAGGCCAGGCCGCTTTTGTGTTTAGCATTTTGTTTTTCTACCCTTGTGCGTTCCAATACACAAATTTCCCTCTTGACAAACCCCGATACTATGGTATTCTAATACCAGAATATCGCAAAAAAAGGATAGTCGTTATGACAACCCAAGCAGAACTGGTCCTTTTGTCCCTGCTCGCCGAACAGCCCTATCACGGCTACGAACTCGAACAGGTCATCGAGGCGCGGGGAATGCGGGAGTGGACGGAAATCGGGTTCTCGTCCATCTACTACCTGCTGAAGAAGCTGGAAGGCGCCGGTTGGATTGAGAGCCGGCTGGAAGAAGGCGGGCGCGGGCCGGCGCGCAAAGTCTACACAATCACGCCGGCCGGGCGGGAGCAGTTGCAGGCGGCCATCCTGGGGGCGCTGTCCACGCCGCAGCGTTGTTACACCCCGCTGTTGTTGGGGATTGCAAGCCTGCCGGCGGTTCCGGCGGCGGAGGCCGCGGCGGCGTTGCGACAGTACACGGAGGCGTTGGACGCGCGGCTAACGCACGTGCGCCAGCGTTGGGAAGCGCAGAAACCGCTGCCGTACTTCGTGGAGGCGTTGTTTACGTATAGCATCGCTCTGATTCAGACAGAACGTGAGTGGGTAGAAAAATTTATCAAACAAGTGGAGGCGCAGGATGGACAAGGTTGATTTCAAGAAGGCGTTGCAGCATTTGTACAACCCGTCATCGCGGGATTTCTCCGTCATCGAAGTGCCGGAGATGCAGTTCTTGATGGTGGACGGTCACGGCGACCCGAACACGGAACCGGCCTACCAGGAGGCTGTGGAGGTGCTTTATGGAGTGGCCTACAAGCTGAAGTTTACGAGCAAGCAGCGACTAGAGAAGGATTACACCGTCCCACCATTGGAAGGGCTGTGGTGGGCCGCCGATATGGATACGTTCACCGTCAACCTGGACAAAAGCGCGTGGGATTGGACGATGATGATCATGCAGCCGGAGTGGATCACGCCGGAGCTATTCGCGCAGGCCGTCGCCGAGGTGCAGAAAAGCAAAGCGTTGCCCGCGCTATCCACGATGCGGTTGGAGCGATATGCCGAGGGCCTGTCTGTACAAATCATGCACATCGGCTCGTATGACGATGAAGCGCCGA
>JAKJAB010000522.1 GCA_022707725.1 Chloroflexota bacterium
TACGTGCCGCGCGGCATCACGTTCACGTCGAAAGGCTTTGTCTTGTGCCCGGCGATGGTCTCCACCGCCAGCAGCGCCTGCGCCGAAGCGACGTGCGCCAGCGGCAGCAGCCCGTTTACGTCGCCGATGGCGTAGACGGTGGGCACGTTCGTCTGCATAAAACCGTCCACCTTGATCCAGCCCCGGTTGGTTGCCACGCCAACGGCTTCCAGTCCCAGGTCTTCGCTGTTGGGCTGTACACCAATGGCGATCAGCGCCACGTCGCCCTCCAACGTCTGCTCACCTTTCGGCCCGGTCACGCGCACCTGGACGCCGTTCGCGGTCGTTTCGACGCTCTCGACGCGGGTGGAGGTAAGTGCCTGTATCTTCATACGGCGGAATTGACGTGCCAACTCGGCGGAGGCCTCTTCATCCTCGGCGGGCAGGATGTGATCCAACATCTCGACCACGGTCACGTTCGCGCCGTAAGCGCGCCACACCGTCGCAAATTCCAGGCCGATCGGTCCCGCGCCGATGACGATGGCGGACTTCGGCAACTCGCGACGTTCCAGCGCATGGCGCGCCGTGAGCACACGCTCCCCGTCGGCCTGGACGCCAGGGATAAGCCGGGCGCGCGAGCCGGTGGCGATGATGATGGCTTTAGCGGCAAGCGTCTGTGTCTCGCCGGCCTCGTTCGTCACTGCGACGCTGGTCGGCGTGGCGAGTTTCGCGCTCCCCCACACCACATCGATGTGATTGCCTTTCATCAGGCTCTCTACGCCTTTGACCAACCGCGCGGAAATTTTGCGGCTGCGGTCGATGGCTGCGCCGTAGTCCAGCGTGACGTTCTCGACGCTGAACCCGAATTCCTTGCCCTCGCCAAGTAACCGCGCGACCTCGGCATTGCGCAACAGCGCCTTCGTGGGGATACAACCCCAGTTGAGGCACACCCCGCCGAGATGTTCGCGCTCCACCAGCGCGACTTTCATCCCCAATTGCGCGGCGCGGATGGCGGCAACGTATCCCCCCGGCCCCGCGCCAATCACGACGATATCGTAAGTTGAATCAGGCATAATCGAGTTCCTCCTCGGAAAAATAAACCTCTAATCCCGCTAATCTACGCAAATCTTCCTGGAAAATCAGCGAGGATTCGCGTGATTCGCGGTTGAGATAGGAAGATTCGTGAAGATTCGTGATAAATATGTTCACATACATCCATTTGGATCGAGGCCGTCCACTAATCGCTCGGCCTGCTTGAGCATTTCGTCGATGGAGAGGTCGGTGTTGTCGAAGATGATGGCGTCAGGCGCAGCTTTGAGCGGTGCGGCGGCGCGGCTGCTGTCGATCTGGTCACGCTGCTGTAAATTTTCCAGCACGGCCTCGTATTCGGCGCGCTCACCCTTGGTCTGCCGCTCCAACTGGCGGCGATGCGCCCGCTCCTCCGCCGAAGCGATCACGTACAGCTTCAAGTCCGCATCGGGAATGACGACCGTGCCGATGTCGCGTCCAACCATAACGACGCGCCCCAACGCGGCGATCTCGCGCATGCGCCGGGTAAGCGCCTCGCGCACGCCCGAATACGCAGAAACCGGCGACACGGCAGCGTCCACCTCCGGCGCGCGGATGGCCCAGGTGACATCGCGCCCTTCGACGCGCACCGTGTACTGCCGCCCGTCGGTTTCTGTGGACGGCATCACGTCGATGTGCAGTCCTTCGGCCAGATGCGTGACAGCCGCCTCATCCGCAATGGAAATCTCCCGGTCGAGCGCGGCCCACGTCACGGCGCGGTAGAGCACACCGGTATCCAGGTAGAGGTACGAAAGATAACACGACAGGTGATAGCCGATGGTGCTCTTCCCCGACGCCGCCGGCCCGTCGATGGCGATGGTGGAGGGCCTCACTGGCGCTTCCTCGTTGGGGACGAAGACCCGCGCCCGCCGGCCGGTTTGCGTTGGCGCGGCGTCCCCTGCCGGGGACGGTCGTTGCGACTGTGCAGCTCGCGGCGGGGCGCTGCGTCGGGCCGGGCTCTTTGCGCAGTGCGTTCACCTCGCCGGTGCTCAGGTAGCGCCAACGCCCGGTGGTGAGATCGCCCAATTTCAGCGATCCCATTTCCACGCGGATGAGCCGCTGCGCCGGATGCCCAAGCGCGGCCACAATGCGCCGCACCAGATGCTTGCGTCCCTCGTGGACGGTGACGCGCAGCCATGTCTCTCCGCGCTCTTGACGCTCCACCTGCACCTGGCTGAAATTCGCCTTACGGTCGTCCAGCGTGATGCCGCGCCGCCAGCGCTCGATGGTCTCCCCGGTCGGCTCGCCCGCCACCAGCACACGGTAGACGCGCGCG
>JAKJAB010000523.1:0-252 GCA_022707725.1 Chloroflexota bacterium
GAGGGCTACCGTATTATGAACACCACCGTCAAAGCCTGGGAAGAGACCATCACGCTCCCCACCTACACCCCGCCGCCTGCCGATCTCAATCCAATGTACCTCGACAAGCGGGTGAACCAGGGGACGAGCGGGCGCGTGTACCCGCAGCCATTCACCGACAAGCTCTCCAGCGAGAGCGAACCGCAGGACTATCAAGCCGTTTACCTGGAAAATGAGTACATCCGGCTGATGATGCTGCCCCAAATCGGCGGG
>JAKJAB010000523.1:298-2288 GCA_022707725.1 Chloroflexota bacterium
CCGCCAGCACGTCGTCAAACCGGCGCTCATCGGCCTGTTCGGCGCGTGGATGTCGGGTGGGATCGAGTTCAACTGGCCGCAGCACCACCGCCCCTCCACCTTTATGCCCACACAGCACATCATCGAAGGAAAAGCTGACGGCAGCGTGACCGTCTGGATGAGCGAGAACGATCCACTGCAGCGGATGAAAGGCATGGTCGGCATCTGCCTCTACCCCGGCAAGGCCTTCTTCGAGATGAAGGTCCAGCTCTACAATCGCACGCCGGAAGTGCAGACCTTCCTCTGGTGGATCAACGCCGGCGTCCACGTCCACGAGCAGTACCAGGTCTTCTTCCCACCGGACGTGACCGTCGTGACCGATCACTCGAAGCGCTCGATGTCGCATTTCCCCATCGCCACGGGCAACTACTACGACGTGGATTTCTCCAAGGATGGCGCCGGGACGGACATCAGTTGGTACAAGAATATTCCCGTGCCCACCTCCTATTTCGTCTGGGAGACAAACTACAATCACTTCGGCGGCTACGACCATCGCGCCGATGCGGGCATCGTCCACGTTGCCAACCGCTACATCGCACCCGGCAAGAAGATGTTCACCTGGGGCGCGGACGAGTTCGCCAAAGGCTGGGAGGCCAACCTCACCGACGCCGACGGCCCCTACATCGAGCTGATGGCGGGCGTCTACACCGACAACCAGCCCGACTTCTCGTGGTTGCAACCCTACGAGACCAAGACCTTCAGCCAGTTCTGGTATCCCATCCAGAAGATCGGCCCGGCAAAAAACGCGAACCGGCGGGCGGCAGTGAATTTACAAATCAGCGAATCAGCGAATCAGCGAATCGCAAAGGCTGGCGCGGCGGTGACAGAGATTTTTGAGGCTGCGACAATCACATTAAGTGCAGAAGAAAATGTGCTGTTGGAAAAGACCGTGACGCTTGCGCCGGATGCGCCGTTTGTGACGGAGATGGCATTGCCGGCGGACGTGGCGGAAACCGATCTGCTGTTGCGCGTGTGCGATACCGCCGGACAGGAAATCATCCGCTACACACCGCAGAGGGTGGAGCAGACAGAACTGCCAAAAGTCAAGACGCCGCCGCCGCCGCCAGAAACCTTCGACAGCATCGAAGACCTCTACCTCACCGGCCTGCACCTGGAACAATACCGCCATCCGACGATTGAGCCGGAACCGTACTGGGAGGCCGCGCTGGCGAAAGACCCCACCGACGTGCGTTGTAACAATGCGATGGGTCTGGCGCGCTTCCGGCGCGGGGACTTCGATGGAGCGGCTACCCACTTCCGCGCCGCCATCGACAAGCTCACGCAGCGCAACCCCAACCCCCGCGATGGGGAAGTCTACTTCAACCTGGGACAGACGCTCAAGCTTGCGGGCGACCTCGACGAAGCCTACGCCGCCTTCTACAAAGCCATCTGGAGTTACGCCTGGCAGGCCGCGGGCTACTACGCCCTCGCCGAGATCGACAGCCTGCGCGGGGATGTCGTGATCGCGTTGGAGCACGTAAACCGGTCGCTCCTCACCAACACGATGAATACGAAAGCGCGCAACCTCAAGGCCGCCCTCCTGCGCCATCTGGACCGTCTCGACGAAGCCGCCGCACTGTGCTGCGAAACCGTCAGCCTGGACCCGTTGGATTTGTGGGCGCGCAACGAAATCGTCCTTCAGAGCCGCGCTAAAGAAAATCCGGCGGCGCAGGGGCAACTTGCTGAGTTGGTGGATTTGATGCGCGTCCCCGATCCGCTCTCCGAAATTCAGGCTTATCTCGATATGGCCTTCGACTACGCCAACGCCGGGTTATGGGACGAGGCCGCCGACGTTCTCTCGCGTATCGTCGGGCCGGATGTCACAGCTTTCCCGACGGTGCTGTATGCCCTGGGCTACTATGCCCACCAAAAGGGCGCGGAGGAGGCGGCGCGCACCTACTTCCACCAGGCGGCACAGATGCCGCCCGATTACTGCTTCCCCGCGCGCCTG
>JAKJAB010000524.1:0-1934 GCA_022707725.1 Chloroflexota bacterium
TACCGCGCGCGCGTTCGTCGTGGTAACGCGCCACCTGGAGCATATTTGACTCGAACTCGAAGGGATGATACCCGCCGATGAGTTCCAGCGCGTCGTAGGGCTGGCGGTCAAGCAGGAGCGTCGTCAGCGCCTCTGGCACGTCGTACCGGTGGCGCGAGTACCAATAGGGGTGACAAAAGATCGCCAGGCCGCCACCCGCGCGGATTTTGTCGAAACACCAGACGCACGAGGCGTAAGTGTAGCGATCCATATCCGACGGAAAATCGACGAGTGTGTCGGCAATGGCCTGAACTCCGCGCCGATATGCCTCGCCCGTAAAAAGGTCGTTCACACTGAAACTTCCGCCAAAGTTGATGATGTGCACGGGGTTGTCCGGCGGATGGACTTCTTCACCGGGATAGAGGCGCAGGTCGATGGGGACGTCGTCGAAGGCGCGGATGGCTTCCAGCGATGGCGCGTATTTGCGGTGGTCGGTGATCGCCATGAAATCCAGTCCGATACGCCGTCCGGCCCCGGCGACGTAGGCCGGCGATTCCTTGCCGTCCGAGTAGTAGCTGTGAATGTGGATGTCGCCTTTGTATGGGCGGCGGGCAAAGAGATCGTCGTCCAGCGCGTAGAGGCGCGTCTCGGCTAAAATCCCCGGACCGCTTCCAACCAACAGCGTGTATTCCTGCTCGTCTCCAAACGAATAGCGGACTTGCAGGTTGCCGTCCACGAGCACAGGCTGCAGCGTGTCCGGCGGCGGTTGAACTGCTTGCCGCGCGCCGCCTCCGGCAGGGCAGATAAGAACTTCGGGGACGGCGTCGCCGAAGCGAACGTGATCGAACAGGGGGCGGATGGTGAGCGTCGTTTCGCGTCCGGCAGGGACGATTTTGGGGTAAACATCAAAATAACGGTTGTCGTTGCGCATAAGATACTCCTTTACTCTATTTGGGTTTGACCGCGGAGACGATATATTCGAAAAGTTCTTTTTTTGAATTCCGTTTTCTTATGACTTCAACCTGAGTGTCGGTGAATCCGTATTTACTGAGAAGCGCCGCGTAGATTTTCTCCACAGGGACCACTGTTTCGTAGAACCTTGAATTGCCGACGATGTAGAACACCCGAGCGCCTGGCAAAAGTAGTGGGTAAAGATTCTGTAAATGTTCGCTGACGTCTACGAAATACCTATGCACGTAGTTTGCCAGGACCGGACTTTGGTTGGCGATGTCGGCAATCGTTTTTTCGAATCCTGGATAGGAGATTGGTGTCCCGTTCGACTCCCAGGATTGCAGCCTGCTGGTCGCAATGCCCCACGTGCCGCCAATAGCCTGCCAATCGAGTTCTCCGGCCTCGCGCCCGTCTGTCAAATATCCTAACCAATACATATACGGGCGGAGTTCGCGGATATAACTCATTCGGTTGGGATAAGGTGGAGAAGTAATAACGCAATCGTACTTGCTATGGTCTGGGGTGTGAAGTTGACGCGCGTCTTCCAGAAACGTGCGCACTGTACCCTCAAGAGATGTGCGAGCCGACGCAATGATTCTTTCGGCCATACTGGAAAACTGGTGTGTGATCTCCTGTTCTTCGTCTTCTTCGTCGAACAGCGACAATTGTTTGGCGGAAGTGTCTTTGAATGACATCGATTGGTGGTTGAAGGCGGCATTGGACCACTGAATTATCAGATTGCAAAAGGCGATCAAAAGCAAATCTCTGGCCGGAGATGGGAGGGGTAAAACCTGATTGATCGCTTGGTAAATTTTAGCGAGCGTGATGAGTCTTTTCTCCGACCACCAGCGCGTGATGTTGTGAATCGGCGGCGTCCAGAGCTTTCCATCATAAGGCTTGGAAGCGCGGCCGGCAATCTCAACGGCAGCAACGCGCGCTTCATGCAGTGCCTCCGGCGCATAGCGCGCTGTCTTGACTCGTGCCAGCCAGACCAGAAATGGGTT
>JAKJAB010000524.1:1944-2287 GCA_022707725.1 Chloroflexota bacterium
AATCGGCGGGAACCAAAGTGTGGCTGTTTCATACACGTCGAGGGCGCGCTCTTGAATGGTGAGGACATTTTCTTGTGCAAGACACAAGTCTTCAGTTTTGTAATTGGTTGTTTTGGCCTTGGCAAACCAAATCAGAAAAGGATTGATGTCGGTCAAGTCACAGCTCACATTGTTTTCCGCACATACAAGCCCGGTTGTGCCTGTGCCGGAAAACGGATCGAGGACATGCGTAACTGTTGGATTGTGCGCCAGTATTTGTTGAACGATCTTTATCGAATAGGCCGGCGTCAGCCTGAGCCAACTGTGCCGCCCATGCTTGAGGTTATATTTGAACGTCAGGTCC
>JAKJAB010000525.1 GCA_022707725.1 Chloroflexota bacterium
AAATTGCCGTTTTGGGTTCAGCTAAGTGCGCCCCACCTCAAGGCTGAATAGTTACGGTTTTTCTTGACTTTCGACTTTGGACTTCGAACTATTTTCAAGGAAGATTCGCGTAGATTAGCGAGATTAGCGGTTTATCCGAGGAGAACTAACATGAGCATCGTGATCACCGTCTCAAGACAGTTAGGTAGCCGCGGAAGTTACATAGCAGCGGCTGTCGCCAAAAAGCTCAACCTGCGCTACATCGACCGGGAAATCCTCAACCGCGCCGCAGAGATGGCCGGTTTCCCCGACGAATCGATGGTCGAAGAATTGGAGAAGCGAGAGCACATCCCCGGTTTTCTGGAACGCATCATCGATTCGATGAACACCATGCCGGCCATCCCCACCATCGCCAGCGCCACCCTGCGCGAGGGCTACGCTTACGACGAGCAGGTCGCCGCGCTGATCTTGCAGGAGAATCTCAGCCGCGAGGAGGCGCTCCACCAGCTCACCGAGCAACAGCGGCGCGTCGAAGCCGGGGCGGCCTACGGCGAACTCATCCGGCGTGTCATTCTGGAATATGCCCAAGCGGGGAATGTCCTCATCGCGGGGCGGGGCGGGCAAGTGACGTTGAAGGATTTCGCCAATGCGCTCCACGTGCGCATCCACGCGCCAGAGGAACTGCGCATCCTGCGCCTCACCGAGCGCCTGGGGCTGGATCAGAAAGAGGCCGAGCGCCAAATCCACCAGGCCGACAAAGAGCGCCTGCGCTATATGAAGCATTTCTACAACGCGCGATGGGACGACCCCGATCTCTATCACCTGGTCATCAACACCGGCAAGGTTTCGCTGGACCTCGCGACGCAGCTCATCTGCGACACGGCCCAACGTCTCGCCCGCCCGGTGCCGTAACCAGTTTTTCGACAGGATTTACAGGATGAACAGGATGAAAAAAGCCTTTCCTAATCCTGTCAAAGAAATAACCACTGTAACGACTACGGTTAGTACCCGGTCAGCAGGCCGCCTTCGGACGAATCGGTGAAGACGGCGCCCAACAGGCGCACGCGGAAGCGTTCCAGCAGCTCTTTGGCCTGGGCGATGCGGTCGCGGCGCGTGTGCCCGGATCGCACGACCAACAGCAGGCCATCCGTCCGCGCCCCCAGCACCGACGCATCCACTGCCACTGTGACCGGCGGCGCATCGAACACCACCACGTCAGCGCGCGCCTTCAGGTGCATCAAAAGCTGCTCCATCTTCTGCGCGCCGAGGATGTCGGCGGGATTGGGCGGCAGCGCACCGCTCGGCAGCACCTGCAAGCCCGGCACATCGGTCTCCACAAGCGCCAGCGCCTCTTCCCCATCGTGACTCACCATGTAGCCCGTCAACCCCGGCTCCTGGGGCGCATCGAAAAAGGTGTGCAGGCTCGGGCGGCGCAGATCGGCGTCCACCAAAATCACCCGCTGCCCGGCTTGCGCCATGACGACCGCCAGGTTCACCGCTGCCTGCGACTTGGCGTCATCGGCGGACGGCGAGGAAACCACCAGCGTCTCTAGCGGCTTGTCGAGGCTGGTAAACGCCAAATTCATCCGCAGGGCGCGGTAGGCTTCTGCCGCCGGCGAACGCGGCGCAGCCAGGGTCACTACGTTTGTTTTGTCCATCGTTACTCCTGGGAAACAGTCCAAAGTCTCAGTCGGTCAAAAATTGCTCTATGGGGATCGTCAGGTCCCCATTCTGGCTTGAAGGCGATCCAGGTCAGGCTGCACCGGTGGAATCACGCCGAGGACGGTCACGCCGGTCTCGCGTTCCAATTCCTGCGGCAAGTGTACGATGCCGGCTTCCAGCCATTCGAGCACGAACACGACGACCGCGCCGATGACGAGGCCAAAAATCCCCCCCGCTGCCACGTTGACCAACGTCTTGGGGCGCAGCTTCCGGTAAGAAGCCGGGTCGATGACGTCCGCATATACCCGGTCTTCTTTGTTCTGGCGAGAATTCTTGTCGCCGCGCCATTCGTGGAACAACACCGCCCAAGTGTTGGCGATCTGGTTGGCCTGCTCGCCGTCGTAATCATCCACGTCGATTTTGATGACCAAACGGGCGTCGTCGGCGGCGAAGGTCACGTTGTCCTTCAAATCCTTAGCGGTTAGCATCAAATCCAGCCGGTCGATGACCTCCTGCGCATTCCGCTCCGACCACATCGTCGCGCAGAAGCTATTGAGCAGCCACTTCGCCGATTGGGTCAAACCCAGGTCGGGGCGCGCCAGTTGAATCGAGACCTCCACACTGGAGCGATAAACCGG
>JAKJAB010000526.1 GCA_022707725.1 Chloroflexota bacterium
CAGACGCACAGCCACCCGCTGCGTTGTCTCCGCAATCAGCAAACGCGCCTGCTGCCACAGATTCTCCGCCTTTGACAGTGCCTCACCGGCAAGCCAGGGTAGAGAGCCGAGTCGCATCGCCGTTACTGCGCTTTGCATAGCGACGACATCGCTCTGAGTGGCATCGTTAACGACGGTGACTTTTCGCCGCAAAACCTCGTCCAGAGCGGTCAAAAAAGTCCCTTGAGGTTCACCTTTCAGCTCAGCAACGAAGGCGTCCAGCAGTTGTTCCGCCGCGGTGGGATCTGGAGTGCCCCCAGGTTCACCCGCCGCCTGAATCATTTTGGCGAGAATCTCCTCCCGTTGTGTAAGCAGGCCAGCCTCGAATTCCTTCCTGCTTACGCTTGTCTGGCTCGCCACTGATTGTCGTTCCATGGCAACCTGTGCCACCAGCAGAGACAGGCAACCACATGACTGGCGCACTACCAACCTGGAGGGCATCGTTACCTCTTCAGAAACTCGCTCTCCGGCCATCAGCGCCAACAGCGTCTCCACCGATTGGTATCCTATCTCATAGAAGGGCGCCGCCACCGATGTCAGCGGAGGCGTTCTCGTTCTACCCTCCACCCTGTCGTCAAATCCCACGACAGCCACATCCCCGGGAACGTAGAAACCCCGTGCCTCCAAAACATCCCAAGCGCCGATGATCATCTCATCGTTGGCCGCAGCCACAGCATCAAAATCCTTTCCAGGAACCAGCCGCCGTTCGTCGAGCATCACCTGCATCTCCGCCCTACCCACGTCCAGGCCCCAGGTAGAGGGCGGCGTAACGAGGTTTGGATCGAAGGGGATACCATACGCCTCAAGCGTCTCGGTATAGGCGCGATATCGTTCTTGGGCATAAAAGTGACTCTCTGGGCCACGGATGAAAGCCACGCGATGGCGCCCATGGACCTGGATAAGGTGCGCGATGGCCTCACGCATCCCGGCGTAGCTGTCCATCAGCAAGCTGGGAATGCCTTCCAGTGTCCTGCCAATGGTCACCGTCGGCACAGGACGATATCGATCGTGAAAAGCCTGAATCTCTTCAGCGGTCATATAATTGCCAATCGACGAGGCCCAGGTGATGATGCCATCCACGTTCTTCGGCGTCACCAGATTGTAGAGCACGTTGGCCTGCGCCTGAAAGCCCGTAGGGTAATTGGGACTCCATCCCGGAAAGCAGAGCAAATTTACGTCGTGCTTTCGGGCCGCGTCAACCACCCCCAGCCACTGATCCAGAGAGCCTCCATGGATAGCGGGGGCGAGATAGCCAATGGTCAAACGTGCACCGCGCGTATTTTTGCTCATAATCTCACCTCATGTGCCGCTGTCTTTTTAGTCTTCGGCATTCTCCGGTTCTCCCTCGTGCTGCTCACGCTTCAAGGTCACAGATTCGATGCCCAACCGCATATAGCCCTGTGTGCCACCCAGCGCCCGGACCAATTCCTCGGTGGCGATGCGCATCAAGGATTCCATGTCCGTCGCACGTTGGAGTGCATCGGTGATTTCGCGGGTCATACGCTCACGCGCCGCACGGCGTTGCGTGTCCTGGTACAGGCGCGCGCTCTCCAACGCCACGCCCAACTGCTCGGTCATCGATTCCACTAAGGCAATTTCCTCATCCGTCCAGGCGCCGCCGCCGGTTGATTTGGAAAAGTCGATGACGCCGATGATCTCGCCACGCACCTTAACCGGCACAGCCAGACGCCGTACGTCCTGTGGATCGTGTGTAGTGCTGCCAGTCCGCAAAGCGACTTTCATCTCCGGCTGCCAGAGGTCGCCAGCCGGAGCTGTGGTGCGCGCATCGCTATAGAATCCCAATGCCTGGCCAGCCTGTAACATGGTAGCCCAGGCTTCGGCGGTCAGCACACCATACGCACGTCGTTCCATTTCCGCTGACTGTTGCACCTGTTCGACCAGGCGCGCGTTGCTGATGGCCATGGCCACTTGATCCGCCAACGCCTGCAACGTCTGCACGCTTTGCGCGACAAACCCCCGCGTGCCGGCGCGTTGCACATCCAATACGCCGATCACCTGATCGCCCATCAACAAAGGCAACGTCAACTCGGAGCTGGTGCCCGGCAGTTCAGCCATTTGCAAATAAGCCGGTTCCTCGCTAACGTCCGCCGCCAGGTGATACACCCCCCGCTGCGCGACATCACCTACCATCCCTTCTGACCCTACCCGCAGGCGGAACCCACGCCCCAGCAATTCCTGCCCGGCGCCGGAAACAGCA
>JAKJAB010000527.1 GCA_022707725.1 Chloroflexota bacterium
AGGCTACTTCCTGATGGCCAACGACGACCTCGCCCTGGGCAACTTCAACAGCCGGCTCTCCTATTACGCCAGTTTCGAAGGCTGGCTCTACATCCTCGTCGGTCAGGGCGACCGCATGGACATCCGGGACGCGGCGCAGAGCGCCTACACCGTCCGCTGCGAACTGGCCATTCCAGGCGCGCAAGTCACGCCGGCCCCCGACAAGGGCGACGCCACGCCTCCCCCAGTCGTCGCCACACCGCGGCCCACCCAAACGCCACAGACGCCGGTTTCGCCCATTGCCACACCCACCGAGCCGACGCCGGAGGCAGGGGGCGAGAGCCGCGAACTGGAGTTCCGCCTGGTGACGACGCCGCCGCCGCCCACGCGCACCCCGGCTCCCACCGGCTTCCGCACGTTCCGCGTCCTCGTCTATTACGACGCCAACAACGACGGGCTGCTGGGTGCTGGGGAAGGCGTGCCGGGCTTCTTCGTCACCGTGCATTCGCCGGAGACCAAAGCCGAGCTGGCGCGCGGCTACACCGACGATCAGGGGCAAATTTCGTTCACCGTCTCCACCGTGGGTACCGTGCGGGTGTTGATCCCGCTCTTGGGCTTCGACCGGCTCATCGAGGCCGCCAAGCCCGAGGTCAGTGTGCGCATCGCGCCGCCGGCCCTGCCGATTGCCGTCCCTTAGCGAGAACACAACATTATGGCATCCAGAATGATCAAAGACTATTATGCAATCCTCGGCATTAAGCCGAACGCGACGCCGGAAGAGGTGCGCATCGCCTTCCGCAATATGGCGCGGATCTACCATCCCGACCGCAATTCCGCGCCGGATGCCGAAGAACGATTCAAAGACATCAACGACGCTTACGAGCGTCTGGCCGACCCGCAGAAACGCCAGACTTACGATGAATTGCTGAACGTGTCGGCCAGTACCGAAGCGGTGGCCACGCCACCCACGCCATCTACCGCAGAAACCCCACCACCGGCGCCGACGTCGCCAGCCAGTGTGACGCCGCCCCAGGCATACGCTACGTCAAGTACTGCAAGCGCGGCGGCGCGCAACAGCATCTATCCTCCCACCTGGACCATCCTGCTCATTATGCTCGGCACGATCATTATCGTCGGCGTGGGTGTGGCAGCTTTGCTCAATGCGCGCGCCCAACGCCCCACCGGCGGCGCGGAACAGGCCAAGGTCGTCAAACTGTCCACGTTCATGTCCCCGCCTACCATTCCACCCAACATTCCCGTCGTGCAGGAGAGCGGCGCGCCCGTCGTCACTGTCTTGCCCACCCAATTGAGCGTCGCCGGGACCATCTACCCGATAGTGCCGGTGATGCCAGACCAGGGGCGCTGGCCTATGCCCCACGAACAGCCCAGCGTCGCTGTGTGGCTCTATGGGACAGTGATCAATTACGTGGCAGGCCTGCCGTATGCGCCGACGAACGAGTCCGTGCTTGCCGGTTTGACCAGCGCAGACCGCTTGATGCTCACGCTCGACAATGGCAGCATGCTGGCCTTCGGCACCCCGCAAGTCCAGCGCATCGATGCCGGGGACTTGTCGCCTATGGCGCAGAACAGGCCGGGATTGACGGTGATGATGTTGGACAGCAAGCAGGCGACCCGCTTGATCGTCCAGGCGCGCTATCTGCCCGAAGAAAGCATCTTCTCCCAGGATCAGCGGGTAGACGGCCTCAAAGTTGAAATCCTGGAAACGCAGATAGCAAACGAGAATTCCGGAACACTCTACTTCATCGTCGAATACCAGGTGACCAACGAGAGCGGTCAAGAGATGAACGCCGCTTTTTTCGATATGGTTCTTGAGGACAACGCCGGGCAACGCTACACGCTCGACCCCACTGCCACCGACCGGGGCAAGCACGGCGCGCTCGCCCGCATCCTGGCCGCCGGCGAGACCGCCTCCGGCAGCGCCGGGTATGTGGCGCCGCGCACGATGGCCTCGCCCGTCACGTGGATTTTCCGCAGCGACACACTCTCAGCCAACAGCACACAGTTCGCGCTGACCTACGAAC
Organism: Chloroflexota bacterium; assembly: GCA_022707725.1. Classification (GTDB taxonomy): domain Bacteria; phylum Chloroflexota; class Anaerolineae; order B4-G1; family SLSP01; genus DSWT01. The sequence continues at coordinate 2,022 of JAKJAB010000527.1, forward strand.
CGCCGCTGCCCGGCCCCGCCATCCCCGACGTGCAACTGTCCGACGTCTTCGACGACGCCGTCCGCAACGTGATCGTCATCAACGGCACGATTTACAACGACGGAGAGTCGCCACTCGTCGTGACGCTGGATAACATCAAGTTCACCTACAACGGCGGAGGCGGGTTGTTGCAGGCCTCCACGCCGCTGCTGCCGTGGAATATCCAACCGGACGGATTCCAGGATTTCGAGGTG
>JAKJAB010000528.1 GCA_022707725.1 Chloroflexota bacterium
CACCACCAACCTCGATGGCCGCGGCCCCACCTGGAACAACAGTCTGTTCGAGGACGCCGCCGAGTTCGGGTTTGGGTTCCGGCTGACGTTGGACAAACAAGAGCAATACGCGCGCGAGTTGGTGGCGCAGTTCCGCGACAAACTTGGCGCCGAATTGGCCGACGGCCTGATCAACGCCCCGCAGCAAACCGAAGCCGACTACGCCGCGCAACGCGAGCGGGTGGCGCAACTGCGCGCCCGCCTGGCCGACGATGACAGCGCGAAAGCCAAGGACCTGTTGAGCCTGGCCGACGTGTTGGTGCGCCGCTCCGTCTGGTCCTTCGGCGGCGACGGGTGGGCCTACGACATCGGCTTTGGCGGGTTGGACCACGTGCTGGCGCAGGGACGCAATATGAATGTGCTGGTACTCGACACGCAGTTGTACTCCAACACCGGCGGGCAAATGTCGAAGGCGACGCCGCGCGGCGCGGTGGCGAAGTTCGCCGCTGCCGGGCGACCGCTGCCCAAGAAGGACCTCGGCCTGATTGCGATGACCTACGGCAACGTCTACGTCGCGCAGATTGCGATGGGCGCCGACGACGCCCAGACCTTGCGCGCCATCCGCGAGGCCGAATCCTACGAAGGCTCCAGCCTCATCATCGCCTACAGCCACTGCATCAACCAGGGCTTGCCGCAGATGAAGTACGGCTTCGACCAGCAGAAGAAGGCCGTGGCCTCCGGCGCATGGATCCTCTACCGCTACGACCCGCGCCTGGCGTTGGAGGGCAAGAATCCGCTGCAACTCGACTACGGCCCGCACAAGCGCGAGGACAGGCCGCAGTTGGACATCGCGGAGTATATGTACAACGAGGTGCGCTTCAAGACGCTGACGCAGTCGAAGCCGGAGATCGCCAAGAACCTGTTGGCGCTGGCCCGGCAAGACGCCGTCGCGCGCTGGGTGTACTACAAGCAGCTCGCCAGTCTGGACTATAGCTGGACGCAGGCAGAGTAAGACCCGGGATGTAGAAATAGTCGAAAACGCCCGCTGGACTGGTTCCAGCGGGCGTTTTCAAAGATCGGTGTGGTAGTGAAACGATTACATCTCAAGTAAACGCAGTTGATCTACTTTTGCCAACGCAATCAGCGGGCCTGTATCACTGACCGCGACACCCATATTGTCCTCAGTGAGTCTCTGCTGAAGCCACTGTAAAAGTGCGAGCAGCCTCTATGTCGACCCGCAACTCGTTCTCCAGTTCGTCGGGAGAATAGTTGAAGATTGACACGCCATACAGCCCGCATTGTTCAAAGAAGGCAACCCGCGGCATTCCGGCTAAAGCCGCCGCTTTGCCAGAAGAAAGCTTGCCCAACTCAAACATTTTCAGGGCTGCCATCAATCGTATCTGAGCCTGAAGTTCCTCTTCTGTCGTAAATACGGCAAGTTCCAGGTCTTCTGGATATTCCAACGTGATTTGTTTCATCATTTCCTCTCGTCCGCAACGGTTACAGACATCAACCTTTCATATAAAGTATACCACAACTTAGTGTTCAGTGAGCCATTGTTGCAGAATTGGTTCAGCCTCCAGAATCGTATCCACGGCGCAATCGATGCCGTCCACAGCTTCGGCGCCGGGATGGACAAGCACGGTACGCATCCCAAGCGCCGCCGCGCCGCGCAGGTAGTTTATCTGGTCGTCGAGCATCGCACAGGCAGAAGCCGGGACCTTCAAAATCTCCAGCGCCCGCTCGAAGGCATGGGGATGTGGCTTGCTCTGGTAATCCACCGCGCGCACGTCGATGATGTGCGTGAAGTGACGGCGCACCCCCAACTGTTGCAGGATGCGTTCCGCCCAGCTCTCGATGCTGTTCGTGAAGACTGCTTTCGGGACTGGCAGCCGCGAGAGCATCGCGTCGAGCGCCGGGTTGGGCGCAATGTAACGGCTCACGTCGATGTCGTGGACGTAATCCAGATAATCGTCCACGCTCACTTCGGGATGGTGCAGCACCAGGCCGCGCATCGTCGTACCGTAGGCGTGAAAGTACTTGTAGCGCAGCGCCGCCGTTTCTTCCGCTGAAAGGTGCAGGTGCTGCGAAACCCAGTCGCCCAGGCGTCCTCCCACTTCTTTGAACAGGCCAGTGTCGTTTGTGTACAGCGTATCGTCGAGATCGAAAAGGATATAGCGCATTTTTAGAATCAGCGAGTCGAGAATCAGCGAGTCGAGAATCAGCGAATCAAGAATCAGCGAATCAAGAATCGGCGGGTCGGGAATCTGGG
>JAKJAB010000529.1 GCA_022707725.1 Chloroflexota bacterium
GAGTGGGAGAGGATGCGAGCGTGGTGATTGTCTTTATCCCAAAACCATGCTATTCTTGAGGCATTGTGATGCTAAAGGGTGCAACATCAAATCCCTTACTCCTTGCCACGCACCATCAGAGCGTTTCGAAAGCGCCAGTTAGAATTCAGCCGATTGTTTCGCCATGTTCAAAAAGCTGTGCTATGCGGGTTATTTATGGCTTGCCACTTGCTCAAGGAGGAGGACCTCAGTGAAAACACATCCCCATCAATGGCTCAATGTGATGCTTTTGTTGGCCTTGCTCTTGCCAATCGCTGGATACCCAACGGCGGCGGCTTTGTCCGAGGATATGCCAACCACGCTCCAGGTTGCCGCGCCGGTTGCGGCGAACGCAAGCGAAACCCTGCGCAACTCACCCGTGATGTTCATCGAAAACGTCGGTCAGTTCTCCGAAGATGCGCGTTTCCAGGTACGCGGCAGCAACGGCACGCTTTGGCTCACGGATGACGCACTCTGGATCACGATTGTAGAGCCGATAACCGTCAGCAATCAGCGGCCAGCGCGCTCCGGACTTCCCCCGGCGTTACCATTCGACCGCGGTCCAGAATCCGAAATCGAAAATCGCCAGGGGGTCAACCTGCGCTTGAGTTTCCCCAATGCCAATCCCAATCCTCGCCTGGAGCCTTTCGACCGCCTGGAAACGACCGTCTCCTACTTCCTCGGCAATGACCCCGATGAGTGGCGAACCGCCGTGCCGGTGTGGGGCGGCGTGCGCTATGTGGACCTCTACCCTGGCATTGACCTGGAAGTGACCAGCGAAGGTGGGCAGTTTGTGCAACGCCTGCACGCGCAACCCGGCGCGGATTTGAGCCAGGTGCAGTTGCGGGTAGAAGGGGCTGAGTTTGTTGAATTGGTCGACACTGGGGGGCTGGGGCTACACCTTAGTACCGCCGTAGGCGATTACACCCTACCTTTACTGACAGTCGAGGGCGTCCTAACCGACACACAAGCAACTATCCGTGTTATAGAGGCCGACATTTACAACGTCGCCACACCATTCGCTGTTCATTATTCGTCGCCTATAATCCACACCTTGAAGTCCACAATTGACAATTCAATTCAAGACAATTCTTTCCGCTTGCTCTACGGCACTTTCCTGGGGGGAAGTTCTAATGACAGGGCCGAAGATATCACTGTTGATGATAGTGGAGCAGCTTACATCACGGGCTGGACTACATCTAGCGACTTTCCTACCACGCCGGGTGCGTTCGAAACGTCATACAATGACAACTACGATGTCATTGTGGTAAAACTGGATACGGACGGTTCAGGATTGTCTTATGCCACTTACCTAGGGGGAAGTGGCTATGACGAAGGCAATGGCATCACTGTAGATGAGAGTGGAACAGTATACATTACTGGCGCGACCCGTTCCTCCGATTTTCCCACCACATCGGGGGCATTTGATACACTATACAATGGCGATGTCGATGCTTTCGTGGTGAAACTGAACATTGTTGGCGCGGAACTAACTTATGCTACCTTTCTGGGTGGAAAGTATGATGACGCAGGTGTAGGTGTCACTATAGATGGTAATGGTATAGTATACGTTACAGGCTTGAGCGCCTCCTTTGACTTTCCCACCACATCGGGGGCATTTGATACACTATACAATGGCGATGGCGATGCTTTCGTGGTGAAACTGAATACAGCCAGTTCAGAACTGACTTATGCCACCTTCCTAGGGGGCAGCTATGTGGACGCGAGTTGGGGCATCGCTGTTGACGGGATCGGCAACGCCTACGTGACGGGCGAGACCGGTTCCTCCGACTTCCCAGCCACGCCAGGGGCCTACGATACGACACACAACGGCGGCGACAGAGATACCTTTGTGGCCAAACTGAACCCCACCGGCGACTCCCTTCTCTACGCCACCTTCCTAGGAGGGAGCAATTCGGACTTTGGCCGGGGCTTCGCTATAGACGGGAGCGGCAACGCTTACATCATAGGCACGACTTATTCCTCCAACTTCCCGGCCACGCCGGAGGCCTACGATACGACCTATAACGGCGGCGATGGGGATGTCTTCGTGGCGAAACTGAACCCCACAGGTGACTCCCTTCTCTACACCACCTTCCTAGGAGGGAGCAATTCGGACTTTGGCTGGGGCATCGCCGTGGACGGGAGCGGCAACGCCTACGTGACGGGTGAGACCTGGTCCTCCAACTTCCCGGCCACGCTGGGGGCCTAC
>JAKJAB010000052.1 GCA_022707725.1 Chloroflexota bacterium
TGACGATGCCGATGTGTAAGCCCCAGGTGATCTCGCCTCGCAGAAGGGCCAGCAGCCCCAATCCGAGCATTTCGGCGAGCAAAACGCTGCTGGCGGTTACCAGGGCGCTTATGAATGGTAAGGTGTACCCCACTTTCAGACGTGGAGCGCGTAATTCTCGGCGCAGGCTATTTCGCATATCGATACTCCTTCTTTTCAAGCCACAGCGCGCGGTCTGAATGCGCACGCTTGCGTTTTGATGATGTTCTCATTGTAGCAAGAGTGCGCGGGTTTGTCATCAGGCATACGGACAGATTTTTCCTTGTACCTGAGTACAGGTAAGGGGGTTATCTTTCTTTTTGTTTCAACGCCACGGCTTGGGCGAGATCGACACGCGCGCCCAGTTTCTCGAATGTTTCGATGGCTTCCTGCAAGTGCGTCTGCATCTCGTTGCGAGACATCGCCTTTTCGGTCAAGCCTAGACGAGCTAAGGCAAGTTTTGTCTTGGCAATTTCATGTTCGTTGTTCAAGTGACTGAGCATATCCAGGCTGGCAGTGAGTGCCTCTTCCGCTAGTTGTGGCGACACACTCACCCTATAGATCTCGCCCAACAGGCGATGGGCAATGGCTTCCTCGAGCGGATCGCTGTATGTCTGGGCCAGCGTGATGGCCTGCCGGGCATGGTCCATGGCCTGATCTAAATCGTTGGTCCTCAAGTAGAATTCACCCCAGAGTCGTTCAAGCTCCGGGAGAAATTCTTTGGAACCAATGTCATCGAGCAGGATACGGCTTTGCTCCAGGTATTGCTGCGCTTGTATCCAATTCTCCTGGTGGATGTAGACTTGTGCCAGATTGATAAGCGCCACGGCTTCGCCGCGTGGGGCGCGGATATTTTGCCAGATGGCGCGGGACTGCGCGTACATGTCGCGCGCCTCTTCCCACTCACCGCGCTTGAGGTAGAGATTGGCCAGGTTGTTGCTGCTGATGGCCTGCCCGTAAATGTCGCCGATCTCGCGTTTGATCGCTCCGCCACGCTGGTAGGCAGCGCTGGCCTGTTCCCAGCCGCCGCGCAGGACGTAGGCGCTGGCCAGGTTGATGTGCGCGTTGGATTCACCGGCCAGGTCGCCAACTTCCTGGTAAGCGCGGATGCTTTCCTGGCAGAACTGAATAGCGTTGTCGAGATTGCCCAGGCGCATATCGATGCCAGCCTGGGTGTAGAGCGCTGCGCCGTAGGCCCGCTTTCCCTCCGGAGTATCGATGCGTGTGGCGATGTCCAGGCTTTTTTGACACCATGCCAGCGCCTGGGTGTTGTCGCCCTGACGTGAATGGACTTTGGCGCCCAAGAGGTAGATGCGTGCCGCCTCCACGGACGGCGCCAGTTCAGCGACGGTTTCCAGGCCGCGCTGTAGCCAGGCGAAAACGGTGTCGTAATCGTCGCGCAGTTCGTAGACGGTGGCGATTTCGTAGCACAGCTCGGCCACCTGCTGGCGCTGTGTATCCGAGGGAGGCTGAGTTTCGAGGAGAGCCTGCGCCACAGCATAGTGGGCCAGGGCTTCGTCGTACTGCCCGGTCAGCGTGAGGACGATGCCTGAGGATTGGTGCGCCAGGAGCAGTGATTCATAGTGACGGGCTATCGTCTCCGGTTCGGCCCTATGAAGGGTCTCCAACACCCGCGCGTACCATTGCAACGCGGTCGCGTTGGCATAGGCGAGGTGGGCCTGCCGTGCCGCCTGTAGGCTGTAGATAACGGTTTTGTCGATTTCGTTGGCTTCCCCAAAGTGATAGGCCAGTTCCTCGGCGAAGGCGCCGACGAATCCGGCGCTGTCGGCTTGTCTGGCGCGTTGTTCCAGCGCCTCGCCGGCCTTGCGATGCAGGAGCCGCCGTCGCAACGGCCCCAGATCGGCGTAGATGACATCCTGGATTTCTGTCTGACGGAAACGCAGGCGCAGTCCGCGTGCCTGTGTACCGGAGGGAATCTCCTCAATGAGTTGATGCTCAAAGGCTTCGTCGAGACATTCGAGGAGTTGCCATTCAGACAAATCACTCATTTTTAACAGGTCTTCATAGCGGAACGTCTGGCCCAGCACGGCTGCCTGTCGCAGGACGCCGCGCGTCTCGACGCTCAACTGCTCGATGCGGCGCCAGACGGTTTCGCGCGCGCTCTGTGGGAGTCGCACTTCTTTGAGAGCTTGTTCGTACCATGTGGGGTCTACACTGGCTCCGGTTGGTGGGATCAGGCCGTCATCCTCTAAAACTTTGGCGACTTCTTCTACGTAGAACGGATTGCCGGCAGTCTGAGCGTATATCTTCTCCACGAGCGCTTCAGGGACGATCCGTCCCCACAGATAGGTGAGCGCCAATTCGACCTCGTCTTGGGTCAATCGCTCGAGGGGGACGTGGCGATAGGTGGGATGGCTGCGCAGTCCGCGCAACGTCTCCAACAGAGGATGCCCCCGTTCCACCTCGGTGTCACTATACGTCCCCAATACGAAGATCGGCATGGTGGGGATATGCCGTCCCAGATAGAGCAACAGTTCCAGACTGTTGGTATCAGCCCAGTGCAGGTCCTCGAGAATGAGGAACCAGGGACGTTCCTGCGTGGCGCGGCGGATGAATTGGGTGAGGCTGGTCATCAGGCGCAACTGTTCCTGGCGGGGATCGAGCGGCGGCGCGACACGCAGTTCGGGCAACATCTGGTGGATTTCGGGGATCAACGGCGCAAAGTTAGCGAGTTGCTGGCGGGCCTCCGTGTCGAAGAACTCCGGCGGGACGGTGCTGAGATACTCCCGCAAGACCTCGGTGAACAGCCGGTAAGCCGGTTGCCCCTCGCTATCCTCGCAGTGACCGACAAGCAACACCGGCGGGTGGCTTTGCGCTGCGACCTGTTGTGTCAGGCGCGTCTTGCCAATGCCCGGCTCTCCTGTGACGAAAGCCAGTTGACCGTGTCCGGCGATAGCCTCCTCCCAACAGGTGCGCAGGGTTTGCACCTGCTTCTCGCGTCCTACCAACAGTTGCGTGCGGGGACGGGCTGCGGATTCGATATCACTGAGCAAGTTGCTGAGGATGCGTCGAACCTGCTGGGCGCTGGCATAACGATTGTTGGGATTCTGATCCAGCAATTTGAGAATCAGGTGTTCCAGTGAAGCCGAAATCTGTGGTCTGCCGTCTGGCCCAGTAAATTCACGCGGAGGGCGAGGGGAATGGCGCAGGTGACTGCGTAACACGGCCTGTTCGGCCGTTTCGCTGGACTCTGTTGTCCCGCCATGCCCCGATTCCTCGAAGGGCAGGTGTCCGGTAAAAAGCTGGTACATGATCACGCCAAACGCATACAGGTCGGTGCGCGCGTCCAGGGCTTCACCGAGGATTTGCTCCGGCGCCAGGTAATCGGCCGTAAGGAAGAGTCGGGGCGTGTCGAGGAGATTGCGACCTTCCTCAAGACGTCCCAGACCGATGCCGGTCAAACGCGCCCCTTCTGGGGTGAGGAAAATATTTTGCGGCTTGAGGTCCCCCAGTACAACGCCGTGGCTGTGGGCATATTCCAACGCGTTGATGATGTCCAGGGCGATTTCGAGAAAGTACGCCGGGCTGTTACTGAGTCCAGAGGGGGTGATCGCCCCATCGGGGCTGACCGCGCGCTCGTTCAGAAAATCTTGCAGCGTCGGGTAGGGAACGTAGGCTTCTACGCTCAAAACGTAGTTTTCCTCGCGGTCCCACGCAAACACTTCGACGATGTTGGGGTGATCCAGGGCGACGATTTGCTGGGTTTGCTGCATAAAACGTTCGATTGTCGCAGCGCTAAAGGCCGGTGAGAGGATTTTGAGCACGACCGTGCGGTTCTCTTCGATATCGGTGGCTCTGAGCACGGTTCCCAATACGCTCTCACCGATTTTGCTCTCGATGCGATAGCGGTTTTTGATCATCTGTCCTGGCAGATTCAGCGCCTCGCGTGCCTGTACCGCGCTGAGGGCTGTCTCCACCGAGGGGTAGACGGTAAAGAAATCGGCGCAGCCACCCAGTTCGATGATGTGTTTGACGTTTTGCGGCGGGTTGGCTAGGATGATCGGCCTCCCCTGCCACTGCTGGCGGAAGGCGACCAGCGATTTGAGGCTGGCCGTGGTGAAGGTTTCTACCTGCGAAAGATCGATGATCGAACTGCTCGGTGAGCGCGGGTCGGACATCTCGGTGAGTTGTCGCGCCAGGGCATCGATGCCGAATTCGTCGAAGATGCTGGTAGGCGTGACGATAGCGGTTTCGCCGTTGGGTGTGAACTGCAAGTCCATCGCTCCCGGCGGCGTCAGATCGAAGGTCATGCCTTCGTAGGCGACCACAGTATCGAGGGTGAACGCGCGTTGCTTCTGATACGCTACGGCGGTGGAGTAGATTTGTTCGATTTGGGCGTCGGTGTAAGAGGGGTCATGGTGGAAAAGAATCAATCGCTTGACGCCGGCGGCCTGCGCCAGGTCCACGCCGATCATCGCCGAACTGTGCCCAAAGTCCTCTTTGATCCACGCATCCTGCAGGGTGTACATTGCGTCGAAGATGAGGGCATCGGCATTGCGGAAGAATGTCACATGGGGATTGACGACATCGTCTTCCAGCTTTTTGTATTCGGCGTCGCTGGCGTAGACGAAAATGCTGTGTTGATCCTCGAAGCGGTAGCTGTAGGCGTCGCCGGGATGCACGTTCTTGAGCGCCTCGACGCGCACCTTGTCGATGAAGAACGGCTCGCCAGGTGTAACACGGATAAACTCGATATCCGCCAACATATACTCCAGTGTTACCGGCCATGTCAGCGGGCGTTGCTGAACCTCGAAAGCGGCCTTTAGATCGTGCGCGCCATAGATAAAAATGCGATTGCCGGGGACAAATGCCGGCGCAAACATCGGGAACCCCTGGATGTGGTCCCAATGCGTGTGGCTGATGAAGAGATGCAGCGTGCCCTGGCCTTGCCCAAACGGGCCTTTCATCAATTCGAGCCCCAGTGGATACAGGCCAGAACCGGCGTCAAGGACGACCAGTTGACCGTCCGCCTGCACTTCGACGCAGGCCGTGTTTCCACCCGCCGTGCCGCGCATCATCGGCGGGAGCTTGCTCACATAGGCCCGGACCGACTCCGGGTCCTGGGTGTTGATCTGCGGCATACTCAGAATCGCCTGGTATATCTTTTCTTCGATATAGGCTGAACTGAGTGGAGCAGGAATTGAGCCGCGCGCACCCCAGATTTTGATCTTCATCTATCTCCTCGTCAGCTTTGAATCATGGTGGATTGGATGGACATTTAAGCTTCTTCTGGCAAGGGGAGGGCGATATAGAATGTACTGCCCTGATTGGGGACGCTTTCAGCCCAGACGCGTCCGCCATGCCGTTCGATGATTGATTTGACCAGAGCCAGGCCCAATCCGGTGCCCTGGATATTGCCGGTTTCGCGGCGTTTGATGCGATAGAATTTCTCGAACAGCCGCACCTGATCTTCTGGCGCAATGCCGATGCCGGTGTCGGAGATGTGAATCACGGCTTCGTGCACTGTGGTGCCCAACCCCACGCTGACCTGACCGGGCGGGTGTGTATTTGATGGCGTTGTCCACCAGATTGCTCACGGCTTGCCGCAAGAGTGTGCGATCGCCGGTGACGGTGGGCGCGCCTTCCGTCGGCTCCAGGCGCAATGTGACGCCCTTTGACGTCGCCCGCGCGCGCATCGCATCGACCGCTTCCACCAGGATGAGGCCCAGTCGGCATGGCTCCTGGCGAATCCCCACACCCGCTTCGATGCGCCGCAGGTTGAGCAGGTCGCCGATGAGAGCACTCATCTGGTCGATGCCTTCGAGAATGCGTTCGAGGTAATCGTGTTGTTTCTCGTTGAGATCGCCGGCCATCAGCAGCATCGTGGCGTACCCCCGGATGAACGTCAGTGGTGCGCGCAGGTCGTGGGACACCGTCGCCACGAACTCGGACTTCATCTCGTCGAGTTCCTTGAAATGCGTGACATCACGCATCACCGCGACCATGCCCAACGTCGTCCCTTCGGTGCCGGTGATGGGGGCAATGCTGGCGTAGAAGATGCGCCGGTCGTCGATGGGGACTTCGACGGTCGGCAATAGTTGCTCGTCCCGTGGCGGGGTTAGCGCCTGGGTCAGGGCTTCGGGCAGCGCCAAATCGCTGAGTGGACGTCCCAAAGCCGACTCATCCAGGGCCAGCAGGTTCTGCGCTGCCGGATTGGTCAGGAGCAACCGCCCTTCCGCGTCGGTGACGAGAATGGCATCGGTGGTGCTGGCAAGGATGGCGGCCAAGCGTCGCCGCCCGCCTTCGGCGGCCTGGAACAGTCGCGCGTTTTCGACCAGCACGGCGGCCTGGCTCGCCAGTGTGGAGAGGAAGTTGACACGCGCTTCATCGAAAGCGTCTTTCTTTTCGTCGCCTACCCACAACACGGCTACCGTGCTGTTTTGCGGGCGCACGGGGAAAATGGCGACACTTTGCAGGTTCTCCGTGGCCGTTGCAGCGCCCTTGAGTTGCGCCAGGTCTTGGATCACCAGGGGGTCGCGCCGGCGTGTCAGGACGGCCGCAAATGCTCGATCCAGCTCCGCATAGGCGTTGCTCTGGTTTGTGGCGGGGTCTCCTCCTGCGACAAAGGCGCGTTGTGGGCGCTCGCTTCCGCCAAGCATAACGAAGCGCGCGATATTCGCCCCTGTTTCCTCCAGCGCGCCTTGCAGGATCGGGTGCACGCCCCGTTCCAGATCGAGCGTGGCAGAGACGCTCTGCGCGATGGTGAGCAAGAGCGAGAGGTCATTCAGCCGGGCTTGCAGCCGGACACGCATCTGTTCGAAGGCGCTGCCCAGTTGCGCGATCTCGTCCTCCCCAGAAATGGCCACCGGCACGGTCAGGTTGCCACCGGCGATGTGGTCCGCAGCTTCGGCCAGCGTGTTGAGGGGGTGGATGATGCGTGTAGCGAAATAGGGGATGGCGATGAGCAATAAGGCACCCATCACGATTTGCACATACAACAGCGGGCTGGAAATTTTCGCTGCTGTTTCAAGGACGGTGCTGAAGGGGAGTTGCAGTACGACCTGATAGGGTGTTCCTTCGACGTTGAGCGTGTAAATCAGGACACGGTAGCCATCGGTGCTTACATCTTCGTAGGCGGCGCCTCGCTCGATGCTGGCGGTGTATTGCAAGGCGTCCTTGTTTGGGGTCCAGGGCCGCATCACATGTTCGGGGTTGGGATGAGCGATGATGAAGCCGGCCTCGTCCAGGATGAAGCCCGCGCCTGATCCACCCGCAGCCTGCAGCGCCTCCAATGCCCGGCGCATCTCGGGGTTCATATCCAACTGCACCCGTCCCAAAAGATAACCTTCCGGGGCCTGGTCGAGGCGGTCCCCGTTTCTGAAGATTTGTCTCACGAGCGTGATTCCGTACTGGCCGGAGGGTAGTTTTGACATACGGGTGACCGTAGAGAAAGGAACAAGCGCGCTGGCATGTTTGAGCGCCAGTTCTTCTTCCGCCGTCAATCCCAGGGTGCAGGCTTCGTCAGGGACGGCCCCGGTAATGTGCAGGTCTTTATCGACAAGCAACAGCTCTTGGAAGAAAGGGACGACCTGTCGCGCCGTCGTCAGTGCTTTCATACGCTCCAGGGGATCGGGGCTGAGCAGTGCTTGATCTTCAGCAAAGGTGGCGATCAAGTTTTGACCGGAATAGTGGAAATAGGTCAGGCTGTTAACGGCGTTTTCGGCGCTGCGTCGCATCTCGTCCAGCGATTGTTCGCGGGCCAGATTGATCGCGCGCGAGGTGACGGCGACCATCGACAAAATGACGCTGAGTAGCACCAGCGGGATGATGATAATGATGAGCCTGGCGCGGATCGATTTGCTGTACAACGACACGGTGTCGGCACGTTGGAATGCGCGCCACTTCGGATTTCGGAAGAGCAATTGGAAAAGGATGGAGAGTGCCACCGCACCGGTCAACCACAGCGGCCATTCGTTATTCCAGACGGCGATCACGTAGTCAATCGCTAACAATCCCCCCGGAGGAAGGTTGGTAATTAGCCGACTGAGCGATAGAAATCCCAATGGTAATAGTGTGGCAACGGGCAGGGCGACCAGTGGTCGCCGCAGGATGTCGTACAGTTCCCCTTTGTAGGTTTGATGGAGCAGATATCCAGTGGCCAATCCCCAGGTGGCAATCGCCATCACGTCGGTGAAGGTCAATGGCCCGAACCAGGCCCAGGTGATGGCCGCCACCAGGTTGGCGATCAATCCAGGTCCCGGTCCTAACTTGATCGTCACCAGGGCTACAAGGAAAAGTCCTGCTAGCGAGAGCGTGGGTGTAGCGGGCAGCACACTGATCGGCGAGGCCGGTAGCGCCCCAAATTGATGACGGTAAAGCAGCAGCAGTGAGCGCGTAGGGAAGAGCAGGATCAAACAGAGTCCAAAGAGCAACCATGCTTTTCCATCCATCTTTTTGAAATCCGAGGAACGCAGCCACAACGCCCAGAGGAACAGGCCGACGTATATGATAGATAAAGCAATATTCGGCAACTCCAAGGGGAACTCCAACGCAAATCCCCCTAGTGTGCGCCAGAAATCGAAACCCATAATGCGATCCTTTTACTCAGTGAGCTGGTGCATGGTGTTTTTTCTACATTGATTCCAACTATAATAATACTCAAATGCCAACAAACGGCAAGTAAGGGTAAGAATTGGCTCTACAAAAAACCTGCCCCGTTTGGTATAAACGGGGCAGGTTGGCTATGATGTGGGAACATCGATCGACACGTTGAAGGATTATCGTTCGTCCCAATCCTCCTCTTCGTCGTCTTCGTCTTCGTCGTCCCAATCCTCCTCTTCATCCCAATCTTCGTCGTCATCCCAGTCTTCGTCGTCGAGGTCATCTTCCATAAAGGCCCAGTCAAGCTCAACGGGGTTAACTTCGATGACTTCCAGGTCGGCCTCGCATTGCAGACAGGTGATCTTTTGACCAATCTTGGGATGGTCGGGGAGCGTGACCCACTCGCCGCAAGATGGACAAATCGCTTTCGCTGGCATTCAATTTCTCCTTACACGCAACGGTAGAATTCTGATTGGTCTATTTAAACCTCTGATGTCATTTTACCGCAAAAATCAAGCTTTGCAATAGTCGTTTCGTTCGCACGTACCGAAATTTCGGTTATACTACGATGCAACTGGAAGGCGGATTGCCATTTTAGTGACGACAAGGCGAATGACTATTCTGGAGGAGGTACCTATGGCTATACCCTTATCACAGCACAAGATTGTAGGGGAGACTCGCCCCGCGTGCGGCGAGTGCTGTGACACGTGCGTCTGTCTGCCAGAAAACCAGCGCCCTGTACCTCATCCTGGCCTCATTGGTCGTCTCCGTGAAGACATCCAGACTGTCTTCACCAAGGACCCGGCAGCACGCAGTGTTATTGAAGTGCTCACGTGTTATCCAGGGCTGCACGCCATCTGGCTGCATCGGGTGGCCCACGCTTTATGGATGCACAAGTTCCGTTTTTTGGCGCGCTTGCTCTCGCACGTCACTCGCTGGCTGACCGGGGTAGAGATTCATCCCGGCGCGCAGATTGGTCGCCGGGTTTTCATCGACCACGGGATGGGCGTGGTGATTGGCGAGACGGCGGAGGTGGGCGACGACGTCTTGATCTACAAGGGCGTGGTGCTCGGCGGCGTCTCACTAGAGAAGGCAAAGCGTCACCCGACCATCGGCAATGGCGTGGTCCTTGGCACCGACGCGATCGTGCTCGGCCCCATCGAGGTGGGAGACAATGCCCAGATTGGGTCCGGTTCCGTGGTTGTCAAACCCGTCCCGCCCTGTGCGACAGTGGTAGGTGTGCCGGGACGTGTGGTCAAAATCAACGGTGTCGCGTGTCGCCTTAAGCCCGATTTGCACCACGAGCAGCTCCCTGATATGGTTGTAGATACGATTGATCGGCTGACGCAGCGCATCACGGCCCTGGAGGCACGCTTGAGTGACCTGGAAAGTCTTGAGGCTCCGGCGGAAGAAGCCTTCGCTCTGGAGGCGGCAGAATCATGGATGTAAGACAGGGTGATTTTCACGGTTTAGTGGCGGATAGCGTTCTCGGTTTGGTGGGACGCACGCCCGTGGTGCGTTTACAGCGTGTCGTCGCGCCGGGGATGGCGACGGTGTGGGCGAAGTTGGAGCGCCAGAATCCTGGTGGTTGTGTCAAAGAGCGTATCGGCCTGGCGATGATCGAAGCCGCCGGGCGTGAAGGACGCTTGCAGCCAGGCGCGCTCATCGTGGAACCCACCAGCGGAAACACCGGCATCGGTCTGGCGATGGTCGCCGCTTTCAAGGGCTACCGCGTCATTCTGGTGATGCCCGATTCGGTCAGCGTCGAGCGGCGGGCGATCTTCAAGGCCTACGGCGCGGAATCCGTGTTGACGCCTGGCGGGCAAGGCATGAAGGGCGCGATCGCCAAAGCCGAAGAGATCGTGCGCGGAAATCCAGGCGCGTGGATGCCGAACCAGTTCGAAAACCCCGCCAATCCTGAAGTGCATCGGCTGACAACCGGCCCGGAAATCCTCGCCCAGATTCCACACCTGGACGCTTTCGTGGGCGGGGTGGGGACCGGCGGCACGGTCAGTGGAGTGGGGCAGTACCTCAAAGCCGCTGCGCCGCACGTGTACATTGTGGCGCTCGAACCGGCGGAATCGCCTGTGCTCTCCGGCGGAGAAGCCAAACCGCACAAGATTCAGGGCATGGGCGCGGGCTTCGTGCCGCCGGTGTTCGACCGGAGCGTGGTGGACGAGGTCATGCCGGTGACAGAAGCCGAGTCCGCGGAGATGGCGCGCCAACTGGCCCGGCGCGAGGGCCTGCTCGTGGGCATCTCTTCAGGGGCGGCGGTTGCGGGGGCGCTCAAAATCGCGGCGCGGTTGGGCGCCGGCAAAACCGTGGTCACGCTGCTGCCGGATACCGGCGAACGCTATCTCAGTACAGATTTGTTCGAGTAATCGGCGCGGATTAACGCAAAGGACGCACTCGAGCTTTTGTGGCGCCTGGTACGACGAAAGCGCCAGGAATGCGATCCTTTTCGTGGTCTAGCAGCGCGCGAAGCCGGGGCATCTTCGACATTGCGTCTTGCGCGTCGAAGTGCGGTAAGATGACGCCATAGGCGGGATAGCGTAACCGCTAAACCAGTTTGCTGAAGCCTTTGTCTTCTGTCAGCAGAAAGAACACGGCTTCAGTAAACGCGCGCCCCAAAATAACATCATCTGTTACGCCACGCAGGGATTCGATTGCATACAGCTATTTCTTTCCCCTCAGGTAAGGTTGAAGTCTATGCTTCTATTATAGCATACCCTTTCAGGATAAGCGGTGCTGGTATTGTTTGCATCGTGTGTCATTTTTACAATTGCGATCTCCATTGCATAGTCGTCCCATGCTCCAACCGCGCCAGGCCGATCCCCGGCTGCGCGCCGCGCGTCCACTGCGCGACGAGCAGTTCGTTTTCTCCGTTACGCCGCACGATGCCTTCCGGTAGCCAGAAGCGATGCTGCGGTCCGCGCCCATCCCAATAGCGCCCGATCAACTGCCCGTTGAGGAACAGGTATGCCCGGCTGGGCGTTTGATCCAGGCGCAGGAAGAGCGGAATTTCTACATTGTCCGGCAATGTTAGGGCAAAGGCTGCGCGATGCCAGGTGATGTGCACCGCGCCGTCGTCGGGCACGAGCGTCCAATCCGCGTGCCCGGCGAAGCCCTGCACGGCGCGTTCCCCGTTCAGCCCCCACCGCGAGCGCCAGCTGATGGGCGCGCCGTTGTCGAGTGCGCAGGCTGCCAATCCCCGCGGGTGCGCCGTGGCCTCCCAATGCCGCTGTTCTCCGCTGTTTTCCACGAGGATGGCGAGAACGTTGTGCGTGCCTTGCAGCGATGCGGGCAGCGGCAGTGTTTTAGCCGCGCCGGGCGTGACGTGCGGCGGTGTGTTGAGCGCCGCGACGAGCGTTCCGTTGAGGAAGACATCGCACGCTTGATCGCAGTACAGCGCAATCTCACTTGTCGCGCCGTCGAAGCGCCCGCGATACCACGCGAACCCATCGACAGTGGTGGTATGATTGACTACGGGCGTGCGGGGAATTGCCACGGACGTCCACGCGCAATCGTCGTAATCCAGCGCGATTTCGTGGACGGCGGCACGGGATTCCCAAACGAGTGGCGGCAGCTCAACGGCTGGCCCCGCCACGGCCCCCAGCGGTAGCCGATGCCCTTTTCTGCGGTGAGGTAGCTGTAACTGCCATCAGCGTGCGGCTGCACCAACTCCGGGCCGATGACCAGGCCGCGCGCCGGGTCTTCTGGCGCGGGTTGCCACGCGGCGGGATAGGCCGGCGTCGTGCGCCAGGTGTCGTCGAGGGGCCATACGCGCGCCGCGAGGCGTGGCTCCAACGCCAGGCATTGCAGCACACCCTCCGGCCCGTCGAGCAGCAAAGAAATCCAGCGCGCCGCCTCGAAGTGCACAGCCAATCCCTCCGGCGTGCGTTGTGTGCGCACCGGGCCGCGGGCGTGCCGGGGACGGAAATCGTCGGAGAGCAGCAAGTCGCCGCCGTTCTCGTTCGCCAGCACGAGCAAATGCCGGCCCGCGACGGTTATCAACAGGACTGGCTCTAGCGTTGTCGTCGGCAAATGTCCCCCAGGGATAGCCCAATTTAGCGGCAGGACGCGCGCGGCCTCTTCCGGCAAGATGATGGCAGACGTAGCGAGCAGCGCGTCGCCGAGAGCCAGCGACAGGCGTGTCTCCGTGGCGCTCGCGTTGGCCGTGTCGAGGAAGGCGACGGTGGCGACGTCTGTACCGCGCGTTGCATGCAGGGCGCGGTTGGGGGTGGCGTAGACCGTGGACGCGGGCTGTGCAGCAGTCAGTGTGCTGCCGAGCGTTTCGACGGTGAGCGCCAGTCGCCGCGCATAGAAATAGACCGGGGTGAGCGCCGCGCCTTCTTCCATCAGTGCGCCAACGCCGTGAGCGGCGCAAGCATCGGTCGTGCTCCAATATCCCCAGTTGACGCCGGTATGCGCGGGCGCGAGCGCATAACTCAACGCGCCCTGGCCCAGGATGCGGTTGATGAGGATGCGGGGGTGTTCCGGGCCGAGTCGCTGGCGCAGCCGTTCGCGGCTCTCGCTGTCGCGGGTGAAGGGTGGGGCAGTTTCGAGTATGTGGAAGCCCGCTGGTTCATTTGCCCATTGGGTCTCGGCGAGCAGTGTGTCGCGCTCCCAGCGGCGTTGCGGCAAGATGGCATCGTCGCCGGGGGAGAGGTGGCGCGCGAGGGCGGCGAACGGCCCTCGCGCGCCGAGTTCTTGCGCCAGTTCGACCAGGGCGTGCAGGTAACGCGGCAGCCCTTCATTGCCTTCTGCGCACGAGCCAGGATCGATGGTGAGCAACAACAGGTTAGGGCGCTCGATGAGGAAAGGAAAAAGCCGCTCCCACCACTCGCGCACGTAGCGCAGAAACGCAAAGGACGGCCCTGGCGGCACGACGCTGGCGCAGTCAGGACGCGCGCCGGGTATGTCGACGAACCACGCCGGCAGGCCGCCCCTGTTCAAATCGGCCTCGATCCACGGCCCCACATCGGCGATGAGCCACAGCCCCGCCGCCTCGATCTCGTCCAGCAGGCGCGCGATGTCACGCGGGCCGGTGAAATCGTACAATCCGCCCGTCGGACTGTGATAGGTCCACGGGAAGGGAACCACTACAGCGTTGAGACCGCCCGCGCGCATCCGTTGCAGCACCGGCGTCCACAGCGCAGGGTGGGGCAGCCGGAAGTAGTGCAGTACCCCGGCCTGGATCAGCGCGAGGACGCCGTCGATGCGTAACTGTGTGTCATACGTTACTTGTGGTCGCGTCTTCATTTTGGGTTTGGCGCACGGATTTTACGGATGAACACGGATTTTGCTTCTGGTTTTTATCCGTGATATCCGTGTTCATCCGTGTACTATTTTACTCTCTATCGAGCAATTCCTGTAGCACGCCGAGGCCACGCTCTGCGAGTCGAGATTGCCGGCCGGTTCGTCTGGCGCGGCTTCCCGTCGATGTGTTGGGCATCTTCTAGCAGGACGACGGCGGCGCCATCCTCGAAAGGTTCGCCGGTTTCGAAGATGCCCACGATCCGGTAGCTGCTCTCATAGAGGCGGAAGGTGTCGCCCACCCGTTTGCCCTGATCATCGGCGGCGGCGCGTCCCAGCAGCAAGGGCTTTCCACCTTTGCCGGTGGCTTTGGTCAATAGTGGTTTTCCGTCTACGATTTCGAAGTGCTGGATGGCAAAGCCGCCGGGATCGTAGCCATAGACGATGAAGTGCGGCGCGGCGTCGGTGGCGGCGAAGGTGTAGACCATCTCCGATACCTCGGTGACGCCGGGCATGCCGGCGAGAATCGGCGCGGTGTCTTGATCCACGGTGCTGAACATAATGTCGAGGGCGTCATCCTGTACGACCAGGATGTCGGCTCCGCTGCCGCCGGATATCGCGCTGTAGCCTTGGATGAAGCCATCGGCCATTGCGCCCTGCGCAATCACCGCCGCCACGCCCACAGCGATGCCAAACACGGTGAGCAACGTGCGCGCTTTACGTCCGAGGAGGTTCTTGAGAATCATACGTTTGTGTGCTTATGCTTGTTTTTCATCAGCAGATTAAGCAGATTTAGCAGATGCAATGCAGAATCTGCTTAATCTGCTAAATCTGCTGACAATGTATTTCATCGTAGTTCAATCTACTGATTCGCCTCGATGTCGACGAAGACGGTCATCCCCCAGCGGATTTGCGATGGAAGTTCGCCGGGATCGATGATGACGGTGTAGTTGACGCCGCCCGCGCCGGGTGCGGCCATCGACGCGATGTGCGTGATGTGGCCCGTGAGCGTTAGATCCGACAGCGCGTCGAAGGTGAGGGTAGCGGCTTGTCCCACTGTGATGCGCGCTACGTCGATTTCGTCGAGGTCGGTGGTTTCGATGCGCAGCGTGCTCAGGTCGCCCAAGGTGATCAACGGCTGTCCCGGCGCGATGAATTCGCCCCGCCGCACATCGATGCGGGTGACGGTCCCGGCGAAGGGCGCGGTGATGGCGGTGCGCGCCAGCGCGCCCTGAGCCGCTTCCACGGCGACTTTAGCCTGCGCGACGGCGGCCTCCGCGATGGCGGTATCCTGCGGCAGGACGCCGGCTTTGAGCAATTCGAGCTGCGCCAGAGCGATGTCGTATTGCGCGGTTACGGCGGCGACGCTGGCATCGGCGGCGCGGCGCTGCGCCCACGTCTCGGATTTGGCGGCCCGAAGTTGCGCTTCTGCCGCGGCCAGCGCCTCGTTCGCGGCGTGGAGCGCCTGGCGGGCCTGCTCTTCCAAG
>JAKJAB010000530.1 GCA_022707725.1 Chloroflexota bacterium
GCAGCGCTCGTTTCGATCAGCGGCGTGTGGGCAGTACGCGATTATGCAGCATGGGCCAACACGCCAGAGGTGCGCGCCGCCTACATGCACACCCTGGTAGAGACCGCCAACCACCTCGATACCGCACCCGAATCCGGTCTTGTCGCCCTGTCAACCGCCCTGCCTCACGCGCCGCACGATCCCTACGTGTTTGACGCCAGCCTGCGCCGTGCGGACCTATCCACACGCTGGTTCTACGGTCAACGGGCGCTGATCTTGCCCGCAACGCCGGCGGCGCGCCTTATCGCCCCGTCTGTGGCGACGCTCGATCCATACTTCGCCGATCTACCCGGACTGACATTCCGCGAGCGCGTGTCAATGCGGCCCGACGACCTCAACCCATACTTCGACGTATACGATTGGATGCCGCAGGTCACGCGCGGGGCGCTGCTCGACCGCGCCCAGGGCACACTGCTCGATATGGCGCTGCCGGTCGATCTGGATGGCGCGCTACTGTTGCACGGTTACGATCTGCGCACACCGGTCGTCGCGCCGGGTGAGACAGTTGAGTTGGTCACGGTATGGGAAGTGACCGATCCCGCACGGGTGCCACCCCAGGATTTGTCGAACACCGAGCAAGAGCTGGTATTCTTCACCCACGCCCTCGACGCAGCGGGGATGATCGCCGGGCAAGATGACCGGCTCGACGGCCCGGCGTGGAGTTGGCGAACTGGCGATATGGTGGCGCAGATTCACCGCTTCGCACTGTCCGGCGATGTGACGCCGGGCACGCTCGACCTGGTCGTTGGCGTATACCGGCACCCCGATATGACCCGCCTGCCGGTGCGCGTCGACGGGACGGCAGTGGGCGACCTGATCCGATTGACTCCGTTAGAAGTGCACATACCCTGAACCTCGCGTCTTATTTGTCCCAATTCACAAATCGGAGTAGAATGGCGGCGTGATGACGACGAGCGACAAAGCAAAAGCCCGCTTTTCCCCAAACGTGACCCGCAGGCGGCGGCGGTACGCGCTGCCCGCCATAGCACTGGCGGCGCTGTGCATTGCCTTTTTCTGGGATGCGTTGTGGCTGCCGGAAGGCTACGCGCTCGGCGGCAACGATCTGACCAACATGTTCGTCCCCTGGCTGCGCTTCGCCGTCACCACGACACAACAAGGGCGATCGCCGTTATGGAACCCCACCCTCTTTTCCGGGACGCCCTTCGTCGCCAACCCGCAGCCGGGACTGTTCTATCCCCCTACCTGGCTGGCGTTGCTGATGTCGCCCACGCGCGCGCTGGCGTTGAGCCTCGTATTTCACGTCTGGCTGGCCGGTGTGGGGATGGTTATCTGGCTGCGCTCGGAAGCAGCCTCCGAAACCGGGGCGTTCCTGGGCGCGGTGGTGTTCGCCTTCAGCGGGTACACGTTCACCCGCATCCAGGCCGGGCACGTGGGGTTGTTCAACACGGGCGCATGGCTGCCGCTGATTTTGTGGATGGGGAAGCGCGCTGTGGAACGTCGCTCGTGGCGTTGGGCGATCCTCGGCGGCGCGCCGGTGGGGATGGCGTTTCTGGCAGGGCACACCGCCACCTTCATCTACGTTGGACTGGCGCTGGCCCTCTATCTGACGTTCTGCGCCTGGCGCGCCGCACTCGATCTGCGGGCCATGCTGAAAATCCTGCTCCCGGCGTTGCTCCTGATGACCGTCGTTGGTCTGGCGTTGGGAGCGGTGCAACTGCTGCCCCTGGCCGAGTTGACCCTCCACTCCAATCGGCAGACGGTGGATTACGCCTTCGCCGCCCGCTTCTCGTGGCCGCCGGGCTACGTCCTCACCCTCCTCATCCCCAACCTCTTCGGAGAACCGACGCGCACCGGCTACTGGGGCGACGGCGTCTACGATGAGGTCATCTTCTACGTCGGATTGCTGCCGCTGCTGCTGGCGGTGTTGGGCGCGCGGACGCGCCATCGTCTGACGCCGTTTCTGGTCGCGCTGGGCCTGGGCGCGCTGCTGCTGGCGCTGGGACAGTACGGCGTGCTGCACCCGTTGTTCTATCGCTTTGTGCCGTTGTTCCGCATTTTGCGGGCGCCGGCGCGGGCCGGATTTCTCTTCACGCTGGCCGCCGCCGCTCTGGCCGGGCTAACGCTGACGGCGCTTCACACTCCTGACGAGCGCGCGCGGCTCCTCAGCCCGCTGAAATGGACGTGGGTGTGGCCTGTAGTCGGAGGGGCGTTGATCCTGGCGG
>JAKJAB010000531.1 GCA_022707725.1 Chloroflexota bacterium
CATTTAGAAAGTCCCAGGCCACACAGCGATCTGTACCTGTTTTGCTATCTCCCATAACTGCTGGTCATAGGTAGCAAAAAGCACCGGGATATCTAATGTGTCCTGCCAGCTTAAGGCTGTCGCCAGGTGAACGGCGTCATATCCACGCAGTCCATGACTGAACGCCAATGTTCCGGCCTGGGTCACGATGGTTTCGTTGATCGCGAGGCGCACCACAGACGGCCATGCATCGAGGAAGGTTTCCCATGCTGCTCGCGCTTCTTCGGGTGGAAGGTACCCAACCCTGATGGCTTTGCTAAAGGCTGCGGCAGCTTCAGTTTTACTGATGAGACTTGTCCCGATAGATGCCGAACTTTTAGCGAGCCTTTGGACGTCATCTGTGCCGGGTTCTCGAACGTAGAGTTTCACCAGGGCGCTGGTGTCAAGATAGATCAAGTTCACGATCTCGCTCCTCAACCACCAGATCGGAGAGTGTGCCTGGGCCGCGATTGACGGCTATTGGCTCGCCAGGTACATAGCGCTTGCCGTTCCACGCGCATAGACCGACGGCGACCATACCTTCTAGCCGGCTGTGCAGGTCACGTCCTGTTGGCACGATACGTCCGATAGGTTTACCCCGTTCGGTGATGACCAGGCTTTCACCGCTCTTGACGCGCTGTAAATATTGGCTGAGCTGCGCTTTGAATTCGCGTATGCCAATGCTAGTCTCTCCCATGCCGCCCCCTTTCATCTGGATGTGACCACATTATACCATAAAAGAGGGAACATAGGCCGTTTTCTACTTCGTCTGCTGCGTAATCTCCGGTGCTTTCTTGAACAGTCGCCACAGCACCGGCAGCGTGATCAGGTTGATCAGCGCCAGCAGCCAGAAGACCGTCGTGAAGCCCCATCTGCCGCTGAGAGCGGTGGCGAGGCCGTCGGCGACTGCCGATCCCAGGTTGGAGATGCCCATCATAATGGCGAAGACCGAGGCGGCGATGCGCGCGTCGGCGATGTCCATCGTGAGGGCGAAGAACAGCGTCTCCTGGAACGCCCAGACGATGCCCCACACCAACCCCATCCACAGCACGCCCCGCGCACCCGTCGCCGCGCCGATGATGGCCGCCATCACGGAGATGAGCACCACCCCCGCGTAGGCGCTGCGCTTGCGTCCAATGCGGTCGATGAGCGCGCCGCCCGCCAGCGCGCCAACCACAGCTCCAATCCCGCGCAATGCGCCGTATTGTCCGATGATGCTCTCCGTCGCATTGAAATTCTGGCGCATAAAGTACGTGATCACCCCGTCCGTGCCGAATGAGCCGATCGAATAGACGACGGCATAGAGTGCGAAGAGCAGGAAGCGCGGCTGCCCGAAGACTCTGAATGCGCTCCATTGAAAGCGTGTAGTCGCGTCACGGGCCGGCTCGTGCACGCGCGCTACCCAGATTAGTGGGAGTAGCATACTCAAGCCGATGATGGGGAAGACGACGCGGTAGCCCGTGCGCTGCACCAACGTCCCAAAGATCAACGATAGCGCGATGAAAGCCGCCGCGCGCCCGCCGACCATCACGCCCTGCACCAACCCTTGCTCGTCGCGAGGGGTGCTGTCGATCGCCAGGCCGTCCGTCGTCGAGTCGAACAGCGTTACGCTGAACGAGCCAAGCGTGATCAGCACGGCAAAAAGCGGGAAGTTGGCATCCGGCAGCGCGAACGTCGCCCCGCCGAAAGCGACCGCTGCCAGGATCAGTCCCAGGATCATGTACGGTTTGCGGTGGCCCATCCCTAAAAGGTTGACCCTGTCGCTGAGCATCCCGATAACAATTTTGAGGATGAAGGGGATTTGCAGGACGAAGGTGAGTGCGCCGATAGTGTCTGAGCCGATCCCCAGGCTGTCGAGGTAGGGCTTCTGAAAGTTGCTGAAGTAGGCCAGGCCGACGCCCTGCACCACGTAGAGCGCAGCGAACATGCTCAGGCGAAAGGAACGGGATGGGGTTTGTTTCATTTCAGGCTCCTTGAAAATGGCAAATGGCAAATGGCGAATGGCAAATGGCGAATTTTTGATCCGTTTGGGTCCGCTGAATCCGTTGAGGAATTCTGTGCTAATCGGGATTGCAGCGCAGCTTGAGCGGGGCGAGGTGGCCCTGGTCGCCGGCATCGAACCAGTCTTCGATGAGGCGGAACGAGATCGAGCTGCGCGACGGCAGGCCGAACGTTCCGGC
>JAKJAB010000532.1 GCA_022707725.1 Chloroflexota bacterium
CCCGCCGAGGAGCAACCCATTGTAGGCCATTGCCCACAACGTCAGCGCACCAAACAATATCCCGCCGCCAAAGGCCAAAAACGTGACCTGGATGTTGTTCTGCATGATGAAAGATGAGGCATACGGGCGTTTGGCTACGGGAATGTCGGTCCACAATTCCTGGCGTTCGATCATCGGGATCAAGTGATGCGTCTCGGCCGGCAACAGCCACTGCGCCGAAGGCGGATGAACGGCAGTGCTCACCGCCGAAGCCACGGCAGGCGCGAAAAGCAGCAACGCTGCCGCGACGATAAACGGCAACGCCTCACGATAAGCGCGTGGGAATCCCGTCGTGGCAAAACGGAGCAAGCGATTGTAGGCCATCGGTTCGCCGCGATACACCAGCGCGTGCGCCCGCGCCACCAATTGGTTGAGATAGCGCGTCACCTGATGTTGGGGGAAATCTCGCTGCGCCAATGCGAGATCGGAAGTCGCAGCGCGGTACAGGCGACCCAGGGCGTCAAGCTCTTCCGGCGTCAACTGCTGCACACCGTTCTGACTGCGGTCGAGGAGAGTCGAGAGCGTCTTCCAGTCGCCTTGACGTGATTCGTAAAATTTGTCTACTCGCATACAATACCTTTATGGAAGAATTCTTAAACATCGACACACCAGAAAACGTCGTTTTCAACTACGAAGTCGCCGGCATCGCCAGTCGCTGTATCGCCGCCGCTATCGATACGTTCATCCTTCTCATCATACAGATCACCGTTTATCTGACGCTGTTCGCCGTCTTGATCCTCATCTTGGGAGAACTCCCAGACCCAGAAGGAAGCGCGTTAGGTTGGATCCTCGCCATCCTGGGATTGATCGGGTTCGCGCTGTTCTGGGGATACTACATCTTCTTCGAACTGCGCTGGAACGGCCAATCCCCCGGGAAACGGCGAATGCACTTACGGGTCGTCCGTACAGACGGTATGCCGATCACGTTCAGCGAATCGCTGATCCGCAACCTCGTGCGATTGATCGATTTTCTGCCCGTGTATTACGGCCTCGGCCTCATTGTGATGTTCGTGAACAGCCAGGCGCGCCGCCTGGGCGACCTGGCCGCCGGGACGTTGGTAGTCCGCGATCATGCCCCGGTGACGCTGGAGCAGATGATGTTTCCTCCGCCACGTAGGCGCACCGCCGAATCTCCGGCGACACTTGACCTGCCCATCGAGCGACTGACGGGACAGGATATCCAAATGATCGAAGATTTCCTGAGCCGCGACGGCGTAACGGAAGATATCGGACAACGCATTTTCAAGGTGCTTGCACTGCGGTTGGACTTGCCGGACGACTGGATGACCAACATCCCGGTGCGCAGCCGTATCCGGCTTATTTTAGACGCCAGCCGTTCCCGAGAGTAACTAATGCTTGAAACTCCGCTGCCCGGTAAACACCATCGTCGCGCCGGCCTCGTTGACGGCTTCGATGACCTCGTCGTCGTTGAGGGAGCCGCCGGGCTGGATGACGGCGGTGACGCCCTCGCCCAAGCCCACGTCCACGCCGTCACGGAAGGGAAAGAAGGCATCGGAGATCATCGCCGCACCCTTTAGTCCGCCGCGCGCCGCTTTGACTTCGGCATCGATTTCAGCCTGTTTGTCCGCATCGAGATAGCGATAGGCATTCCCATAGCGTGTATAGGCCAGGCGCTCGGCCATGTTGCGGTACGCCTTGTCGCGGGCAATCACCGCCACGCCGACGCGATCCTGCTCGCCCGCGCCGATCCCCACGGTGACGCCAGCCTTCGTGTAGAGCACGGAGTTGGAGGTGACGCCCGCTTCGACCTTCCAGCCGAAGAGCATGTCCTCGATCTCCTGTGCGGTGGGCGCGCGCTTGACGGTGTGCGTCTCACCCTTGCGCGTGATCGTCGCCGGTAAAAAGTCGGCGGCAGTCTGCGTCTGCGGGACGAACGAGAGCTGCGCGATGACGCCGCCGTCGATGAGGCTCTTGAAGTCCACGAAGCGCTCCTGGGCGAAGGTCGCCAGCCGTTCGATAGCGCCGATCCGCATAATACGCAGGTTCTTGCGCGTCGCGAGCACGGTCACCGTACCCTCCTCGTACTCCGGCGCGACGACGACTTCCGCGTATTGTTCGGCAATCGCTTCGGCGGTCGCCAGGTCTACCGGGCGGTTCAGCGCGATACAGCCGCCAAACGCGGCGAT
>JAKJAB010000533.1 GCA_022707725.1 Chloroflexota bacterium
GGTTCTCGCTCACACAGCGGCTGTTGGATGCGGCGTTTGATCTCAATGAGCGTCTGCAAGAGGCCAACTATCGTTACGGGCAAGAGCGCCTGGTAAAGCTCAAGCTGGCGGATGAGGCGCTGGATAAAGTGCGCATCTACATCCGGCTGGCGGCGCGTCTGGACTGGCTCACCGACCGGCAGTATGAGCACGCGGCTGGTATGGCGGCTGAAATTGGGCGACTTCTGGGCGGCTGGAAAAAGACGGTAGACAGTAGACGGTAGTCGGTAGACGGGGCTTGTGCCCGTCTACTGTTTACCGTCTGCCGTCTACTGGCAGAAGGGCCGGGACGAAACCACCGTCGCGTGGTGCGCGGGGGCGCGTTCAACAACAATGAGAGGAACGCGCGCTGCGCCTACCGCAACAACAGGAATCCGAACAACGACAACAGGAACAACGGTTTTCGGGTCTTGGTGGGGGCGGGCGGCGGCGGCCATATTTTTTATCGGGAACGCTGTCCTCTGGGCAGCGCGGCCCGCCGGAAATGCCAGACGGGGACAACCTTTCTGGCCGAGGCGAAAAAATAGCGCGTCCCGTGCCGATAGCTACGCCAACCGCGTCGGCAAGGGCACGCACCGCGCCCTCGACCGCTGCACAATGTTCGCCCGCCGCTATCGCTATGCCTTGCAATGCGACGTGGAGCAGTTCTTCCCGGCGATCGACCACGCGATTCTGCGCCGCGCCCTCGCCCGCAAACTCGGCGACCCGGACACGTTGTGGTTGATTGACCGCATTCTCGAGAGCGGCGCCGGCGTGCTGGCGGGAGAATACACGCCGCGCACTTTCCCCGGCGATACCCTGTTCGACCTCGACCGCCCGCGCGGGCTGCCCATCGGCAATCTTACCAGCCAGTTCTGGGCCAACGTCTACCTCAACCCATTCGATCACTTCGTCAAGCGCGAGTTGGGCTGTCTGGCGTACCTACGCTACGTGGACGACTTTGTCTTGTTTGCCGACGATAAAGCGGAGTTGCAGGCGTGGCTGGCAGCTATCGTCACGCGCCTGGCGCGTCTGCGACTCACGATTCGTCCCGGCGCACAGGCGCGGCCTGTCACGGAAGGGCTGCCGTTTCTGGGCTTCACCGTCTTCCCGGCGTATCGGCGGCTCAAACGACGCAAGGGCGTCGCATTTGCGCGGCGCTACAGGCAGTTGCGCAGCGCATACCGCAGCCGGGAAATTACACTGGAGCAGCTCACGGCTTCTGTTCGCGGGTGGATCAACCACGCCCGCTACGGCGACACGTGGGGGTTGCGCCGCGCGTTGTTGCGTTGCCCGATCGTGTAATGAATCCTTCACTGCATCGTATAATAGAGTAATGCTCACGCAACCGCGCCTCATCAAGCGTTTGGCCGCCGCGACGCAGCCCGTGGATTGGGATGCTGTGTTCACGGCGCTGTTGCCCAAAGTCTACCGCTATTTCTGCTATCGCGTAGGGGAGGGGCCATTGGCGGAGGATTTGACGGCGACGACGTTCGAGAAAGCCTGGACCAAACGCACCCGCTATCGCCAGGACTTGAGCAGTTTCACCACCTTCGAATGATCGCTCCCCACAAATCGCAAAGCCGAATCGCGCTTTGCGATTTTCTTTCATGATTTGCCTCTTGACAAAAATCCTCGAATCTGCTATTATATATCCATAACGGATATAACTGATACGGATATAGATTGGAGCATTGACTCGTGGATCAAATCACACCTGACCTGGACCAAATCTTACCCTTGACACCGGCCGTATTCCATATCTTGTTGGCTTTGGCCGACCAGGAACGTCACGGTTACGGCATCATGCAAGAAGTAGCAACGATGACGCGCAACCAAATCCAGATGGGGCCGGGGACGCTTTACGGCACGATCAAGCGTATGTTGGTAGCGCGGTTCATCGCGGAGTCCGATGAACGGCCTGATCCCGATCTGGACGACGAGCGCCGTCGTTATTACCGGCTGACCGATTGGGGACGGCAAGTTCTGGCTGCCGAGACACAGCGCCTGTCGACCCTGGTTCAGGTCGCACAAACCAAGAAGGCGCTCGGCGTAATGGGGGCAGGCTGATGACGCCGGCATCGTCTGTGATGCGATTCC
>JAKJAB010000534.1 GCA_022707725.1 Chloroflexota bacterium
GTGGCCGTTCTCGTCCGCTTCGATGTGCTCCACGCCGGGCCACGCCACCAGTCCGGTGGTGAAGATGTTGGCCATATAATTGTCGCGCGGCTTCTGGATGCAATTGGTCGTCATCAGAATCGCGCCAGGGAATTGGGCAAACTCCTTCTGCTGGTTTTGCCACGCGCTGCCGTAGTTGCCGTACAGGTGCGCGTATTTCTTAAGCCCGGGATAGCCGTGCGCGGGCAACATCTCGCCGTGCGTGTAGATGGTGATGCCCTTGTCCTCGGTCTGTTGCAGCAGCATCTCCAGGTCGGGCAAGTCGTGGCCGGAGACGACGATTGCCGGGCCTTTGCGGACGCCCGTGGGCACGCGTGTGGGGACGGGATGCCCGAAATGTTCGACGTGGCCGTTGTCCAGCAGTTCCATGCAGCGCAGGTTCACCTCGCCGGTCTTCAGTGTCAGAGCGATAAGGTCGTTGACGGTCAGTGTGTTGTCGCGGATGGCGCTCATGGCTTCGCTGAAGAAGTGAGTGACGACCGGGTCTTCCTTGCCCAAAATCCGGGCGTGATCGGCGTAGGCTGCCATCCCTTTCAGCCCGAAGAGGATGAGCGAGCGCAGGCTGGTGACGTCGTCGTTGCGCTGTTCGAGCGTGAGGACGAACTTTGCCGCTTGCTTCACCATCCCTTCGACCGTCTCGGCAGGAACGAGCGCCGCGCCCATGTGCAATGGCGTAGTATCGGCGTCGGTTGCTGCGACGTAGACCGCGCGGACGTTCTCCTTGACTGTCTGTGATTTCAGGATGATCTCACGCATCCGTTCCGGGTCGAAGTTGACGTTGGTGATGGTGGTAAACAGCCCTTCGATGAGCGCCGTGTCAGCTTCTGGGGTCTCCTTGCCCAAACTGTGCAACCTGTGCGCGTAAAACGCAACACCGGTGAGGTTTTCGATGAGCAGGTCTTGCAGCGCCGCAACAACCGGGTCCTTGCCGCAAACGCCGGAAATGGTGCAGGCTTCGCCTTTGGCGGCTTGTTCGCATTGATAACAAAACATAGCATTCCTCCGTGAATGATTTTCTGTGATATTGGGCAGATTTTCCGAAACTTGTCAGATTTTATGATAGCAGGTAGGCGCACTGTTGGCTACGATAAAAGTCTGATTGTGGAGCTATGGCGTATAGATTTTCCACTTGCTGCCCATAGGATCGAGTTTGTAGATCTTCTGGTTGATGTCCTTGAGCCAGATGGTGAGGTTGTGCATCCCAACCCCCTGGTAGCTCTGCCGCCAGGTATCGAAGCCGCTTTCGGGCGCGGTGGCCCAGCCTAGATGGTCGCGCACTTCGGGATAGCTGCGCCAGATGAGACCGAAGCCGCGAACTGGCTGGAGCAGGCCGGCAGGCGGAACGATACCTGGATCGCTTTCGGGATCGCCTTCCTTGAAATTGTCTGTGTAAACCCGGTAGGACTGTCCTCCGTAGTTGTCGAAGAAGACGTAGACGGAATTGCTCGGTTGCAGCCACAGCATAAAGCCGCGCTCGAAGGGCTGTTGCGCGGCCCAACCGATCTCCGCCGGATTCGGGCACTTGTCCGCCATAGCAGTTGCCAGTTCAGAGACCCAGGCATTGGCGCACGCGATAGTGAGTTCGAGCTGCGCTGTGGCCTTGCCAACGCTGTTGCTCACCTGGAGAACCACCGGTTCCCGCCTGGGCGCAATGGCTGCCGTTCCGCCGTCAGGGTCGAGGTTGCCGAGGCCGCCCATGATCCCGAAAACGTCCATCCACATGATGGACGCCTCAGTCCCCCCCGTCGCCTTCCATGTGACGTTGATAGTTTCGCCCTCGATGATGTTGGCACGATCCGCGGTGAACGACTGAATCACCGGCGCGCCAGCGGCGGGTTTGGGTGTCGCCGTGACGGTTGGTTCAGGCGTCCGTGTGGGTGCTGATATTGATTCGGGCGTCTGTGTGGCTGTGGATGTCGGCTCAGGGGTGTTGGTAGGCGTGGAGGTCGGGGGAGCCGGTTCAGCAGTCGGGGTGACGCAGATGGTCCCACAACCGCCCAGACATTCGCCCGGACAATAGTAGATTTCGTCGCTGGCGCACGCCGGCGGCGTACACATCACGTAAGGGG
>JAKJAB010000535.1 GCA_022707725.1 Chloroflexota bacterium
GTGGTGGTAGGAGACGTGCTCGATGGTCTGCACGCTGAACACATCGCCGATGACGCCGTCCGCAACCTGTTGGCGAATGGCGGCGTAGAACGGCGTGTAGCGCAGCACGTGGCAGATGATGACCTTGCGCCCGTACTGCCTGGCGGCCCGTACCAGGTCCCACATCTCCGCCTCGTAGGTGGCGAAAGGCTTTTCCAGCAGCATATCGTAGCCCACCGCCAGCAACGGCAGCGACGTCGGCACGTGTTGGTGGTCCATCGTCCCGTTGATGACCACATCGGCGAACTGTGGCCGGGCAGCCAGTTCCTCGGCGCTTTCGAAGCACTGCTGCGGCGACAATCCGTACAGGTCGGCAACCGCCGCGCGCCGCAACGGATTGAGGTCCGCCACACCCACAATGCGCAGTTCATCGGGGTGCTGCTGGGCATACGAGGCGTAGAGCAACGCGCGATGTCCCGCGCCGACGATGATCGCGGTCAGCGGGCGCCGTGTGGATGAAGTGAAAGGCTGGCTCATATCCTCTCCTAAATGTAAAATCGCCGCTGTTGCGTTGCCAGCGGCGATCCTGTCAGCTGAAGTGGTTACGAATCGAGTAGGGCGGGTGGGACTCGAACCCACACGGACGTAAGTCCCTCGGTTTTTAAGACCGGTGCGTCTGCCATTTCGCCACCGCCCCGTACTTTAGCAAAAACGGGCATCGCCATTGGATGCCCGCCGCTTCTGGTGTTGATTGGGTAAAGGCGACGGTCGGACTTGAACCGACGAATGGGGGTTTTGCAGACCCTTGCCTTACCACTTGGCTACGTCGCCAAGAAACAAGCGGGCTAAGGGATTCGAACCCTTGACCTTCTCCTTGGCAAGGAGACATTCTACCGCTGAACTAAGCCCGCGCGCAAAAAAGATTATACTACAGGGCGAAATTTTGGCAAGTATGATCAGCGCGTTTTGTGATTTTCATTTAGCGGGTAGAATAGGCACAGGCCAGACCCTAACACCTATAAATGGAGCAGACATTGACACCCATCACCATCCATGACCCCGTTTACGGCGACGTGACCTTCACCGAACCGTTGTTCATCAACCTGTACTATGCCGACGCAGTGCAACGCCTCACGGCGATTTACCAGGGCGGCATCACCGCCTTCATCAAGCCGGAGCGCGCCACGACGCGCCTGGAACACTGCCTGGGCGTGGCAGCGCTGTTGCGCCTGCTCGGTGCGGACCCCGTGGAGCAGGCCGCCGGGCTGCTCCACGACGTCCCGCACACGGCATTCTCCCACGTCATTGACTTCGTCTTCCCCAATCATGACCACACTTATCACGAGGAGCACCGCGAAGCGATGCTGGAAGGCTCTGAGATCCCCGCCATCTGCGCGCGCCACGGACTGGATTGGCGTTACGTCTCCGATGCGGAGAATTTCACACTGCTCGAACAACCGCTGCCTCTCCTGTGCGCCGACCGGCTGGATTACTTCCTGCGCGACGGGACGGTGGACGTGGGCACGTTCTCCGCTGCCGACGCGCAATCGCTGCTCGCGCACCTGCGTGTTTGGGAAGGGCAAATCGTGGTGGATGACCTGGACGCCGCCCGCTGGCTCGGCGAGCAGTTCATCCGCCTGGACGACGTGTGCTGGTGCTCGGTGCAGGAGGTGGGCTGGTACGCCGTCATGGCCGAGGCGCTGCGCGCGGCACTCGAACTCGGCGTCATCGCAGAAGCCGACTTCGCCGGAACGGACGCCGCGCTGTTCGACCGCATCCGCGCCGCCAACGCACCCGCCATCCAGCGGTGGCTCGCGCTGCTGCGGCGCGACGTGGACTTCGTCCGCGACCCCGCGCAGCCCGACTTGTTCGCGCTGCCCAAAGTGCGCGCTGTCGACCCGCCGGTGTTGGTGGACGGGCGCGCCATCCCGCTTTCACAACTCGATGCGGCGTTTGCCCGTCACCGCGAAGCCTACGTCGCCAGCAAACAGGGCGAATGGCCGTTGCGGATTTTAGCATAAGGGCGAGGCATCCTCAACAGGATGGGTAACTATTCAGCCTTGAGGTGGGACGCACTTAGCTGAACCCAAAACGGCAATTTTTGCGCTTCCTACTGTCATTG
>JAKJAB010000536.1 GCA_022707725.1 Chloroflexota bacterium
TTTTCCGGCAATCACGAACGTCTTGGTGCCTTTGCTCTTCTCGGTGCCCATCGAAGCAAACCACTCGCCGCCCCTGAGCAGAATCTGCGGGACGTTGGCGTAGGTTTCGACGTTGTTGATGTTCGTCGGCTGCTTCCACAGGCCCGAAACGGCCGGGAACGGCGGGCGCGTGCTCGGCATACCCCGCTGTCCCTCGACGGAGCGCATCAGGGCGGTTTCCTCGCCGCAGACGAACGCCCCCGCGCCCATACGGATTTCGAGGTCGAAGTTGAAGCCTGTTCCAAAGATATTTTCGCCCAGGAAACCGTACTCGCGCGCCTGTTCCAGCGCCACGCGCAGGGTGTGAATGGCAATCGGATATTCGGCGCGGACGTAGAAATACCCCTGCTCGGCGCCGATGACGTAGGCGGCAATCGCCATACCTTCGATGACGGCGTGCGGGTCGCCTTCCAGTACGCTGCGGTCCATGAACGCGCCGGGGTCGCCCTCGTCGCCGTTGCAGATGAGGTATTTGGGGTGATTGGGGCTGTTGCGGGCGAACGTCCACTTGAGGTAGGGCGGGAAGCCTGCGCCGCCGCGCCCACGCAAACCGGACGTCTTCAGCACGTCGAGCACCTGCTCCGGCGTCATCGAAGTCAACACTTTCGCCAGCGCTGCGTAGCCGTCCTCGGCAATGTACTCCTCGATGTCGAAGGGGTTGATTTTGCCGACGTTGCGCAGCACCACGCGCACCTCTTTGGGGGCGGGCGGCGGGAGCGATGGCACTTCCGGCGCGGCCTGCGTGAGGGACAGCACCGGGCGGCCTTTTAGCAGATGTTCCTCCGTGATGCGGGCGACGTCGTTCACCGTCAGATTGACGTAGCGCACGTTGTCGGGGTAGACGATGGCGTCCACGCCGCGCGTGGCGGCGGCCTCTCGGCCCAAACCGGAGGTCATCAACACCTGCACCTCATCGCTCAATGCCAGATCCTGAAGCTCCTCCAAGAACGCGCCGTAGACCGCCTCGGCGTCGGGGGCGTCGCTGTTGATCAATACATTCGCTCGATAAACCATAGTTCTCCTTATTCAACCTGCCATTCAGCGACAATTTCGCCGCCCAGGACGTGTTTTTCGATCAGGGTTGCAGCGCGGTTGGCGTCAACGTTGCCGTACTTGACCAGTTCGCCCTCCCCTACCTGTATCTGGACGACCGGCTCGTAGGTGCTCATCCCGGCGCTGCCGGTCTGTGTGACGACCACGTCGCTGATACCGCGCTTTTCCAATTCCTTTAGGATCGCCGCCATCGTATCGCGGGCGCCGGCGGCAATGCCGGTGGTGCCCATCGCCACAATGATGCGCGCGCGCGCGCCCTCGCCGGCCAATCTGCGGCGCTGTAACGCGCGTTCTTTGATTTTTTGCAGTTCTTCTAAACTTTTCACAATGACCTCCTATAAAATTAGAAGTTAGAACTTAAAGCTTAGTAATTACAGAAGGCGTTAAGCTACTTCGCCTTGCAGCGACGTCATCCCCTCGCGCAGGCTCTCGCTGAGGAAGGCCAGCACGTCCGGGTCGGAGAAGGGGACGTCGTCGCCGAGAATGGCGCGGATGTCGCGGGTGTCCAGGGTGAATTCCCGGTCGTCCACGCGATGCTCGTAGAGCACGTCCACCCCTTCGAAGCCGACGATCATACACAGCAGCGTTCCCGCCAGGTCGCCCAGGGGTGGCCGGTCGATGTGGCTGTGTTGGAAGGCGGCTTCGGTGGTCGTGCCGGCACCCGGCGTGGAAGTGATGGCGAACGTCCCCTCGCACATTTCTGCCGCCTGCTTGAAAAACGGGATGCCCAGGCCCACATTGCGCGTGGTGCGAGTGGTGTACCAGGGATCTTGCACCTTCGCCAGCGTGGCAACGTTCATCCCGCTGCCGTTATCCTGCACGACGATGCGCAGGATGTCGGCGGACGTGTCTTCTTCGATGGTAATGTGCAGTAACGTCGCGCCAGCTTTGACGCCGTTCTCAGCGATATCCAGAATGTGCTGAGAAAGATCGCGGAAGATGGTCATTCGTATTTGCGCAAAATTTTGGCGACATCCTGAGGGTTGACTCGCCCGACGATG
>JAKJAB010000537.1 GCA_022707725.1 Chloroflexota bacterium
CCGGACTACGCAAATCAAGACCCACTATGCTTTCACATCGCCTTTGCTGTTGAGGATGCCGCTGCCGAACGGGACATCCTCATCGCCAACGGCGCAACGCTGGTCGTCAACCAGACGCTCGATGACGATTCGCTGCTCGTGATGCTGCGCGATCCGTGGGGCGTAGCTCTGCAACTCTGCCAGCGCGCCGCGCCGATGCTACAACGATGACCAAGACCAAACTCGACAACCAGGAACTGCTCGAACTGCAACCCGACCACGCCCTATGGCGGCTCTACGCGCCGGAGAAAGCGCCCTATCGCTTCCGCGCAAAGACTCGCGCCGAGGCTGAGGCCTGGCAGCAAACCACCCGCGCCGCGTTGATCGAAACCCTGGGCTTCACCGGCGCGAGCCAACGCGATCCCTTCCCCGTTGCGCCACTCAGCCCACGCCAGTTGGAGAGTGTGGACAAAGGCGATTACGTCCGCGAGAAGTGGCTGCTGCGCACGTCCGCGCACACGTCGATGCCGGTCTACATCCTCGTCCCCAAACAAGGGACAGCGCCCCACCCCGTCGTCGTTGCGTTCCACGGGCATGGCTACGGTGTGAAGGACATCGTCGGCCTGTGGGAAGACGGCGCCGAGCGCGACACGCCTGATGGCTATCACAAGGATTTCGGCGTGGCGTTGTGCCGACGTGGGTTCGTCGTCGCCGCGCCGGAGATTTCGTGCTTCGGCGAGCGGCAGACCGACTTCTCGTACCTGGACGCGACCTTCGGGCAGGAAGCGCCTTCTACGTGCGACCACACGGCCAAACTCGCGTTCCACCTGGGCGGCTCGGCGGCGGGACTGCGGGTACACGACGCCCGCAAGCTGATCGACTACCTCGAAACGCGCTCCGACGTGGACGCGGATCGCCTGGGCGCTATGGGCATTTCCGGCGGCGGGATGCACACGTTCTTCTCCACCTGCATCGATCCGCGTATCAAAGTATGCGTCATCAGCGGGTACTACAGCACGTTCAAAGACAGCATCCTGGCGATGCACCACTGCACCTGCAACTTCGTCCCCGGACTATGGCAGTTCGGCGAGATGTACGACCTGGTCGGCCTCATCGCGCCGCGCCCGCTGCTCGTCGAGGCCGGGACGCGCGACCCGATCTTTCCCATCGCCGCCGTCCAGCAGAGCGTCGCCAGAGCGCGGGAGGTCTACAGTATTTTCGGCGCGGCGGATCACGTCGAAACCGACTACTTCGAAGGCCGCCACCAAATCAGCGGCCGCCGCGCTTATGACTTTTTGTGGGAGAAACTTTCGTCAGCAGATTAAGCAGATTGAGCAGATTTCTAACCGCGAATCACGCGAATCTTCGCTAATTTGTTTCAAAAGATTCGCGTAGATTAGCGAGATTCGCGGTTTATTTTCGAAGGAGCGTAAGTATGGGTTTCAAGGCGATAACGAATCTGTATCCTGAATGTTTCTCAGAAAAAGAGAGAACCCTGGTCACTTACGGGGCGTTGGCGGCTTCGACCTTCCGCTTTCCAAGTGGGGTGTGCGGACTGCGACTGACCAGCGACGTGGGCGAACTGGCGCTTTTGCCGTTCCAGGGCCAGCAGGTCTGGTCGGCGACGTTCGACAGGCGCAACCTGACGATGAAGTCGATGTTCACGCAGCCTTACCCCAACCGCCCGTTCCTGGAGACGTTCGGCGGCTTCCTGCAGCACTGCGGCATCACCGGCGTCGGCGGGCCATCCGCACAGGACACGCATCCCCTACACGGCGAGCTGCCCAACGCGCCCTACGAGATCGCTTACGTCGTCACCGGCGAGGATGAAAAAGGCGCGTACATCGGCCTGGGCGGGCAGTACCAGCACACCGTCGCCTTCGCGCACAACTACCTCGCCGAACCGCTGGTCAAGCTGTACGCCGGCTCGACGCTGTTCAACGTGACGATGACGATCACCAACCTCAAGAACTCCGGGCAGGAGTTGCTCTACCTGGCCCACGTCAACTTCAGGCCGGTGGACAACGGGCGCCTGGTCTACAGCGCGATCCCCACCCCGGAGCACGTGCGCGTGCGGGCGAGCATCCCAAGCCACATCAAGCC
>JAKJAB010000538.1 GCA_022707725.1 Chloroflexota bacterium
CCACCTCGTCTACGACCCACCATGTTGTCGGATACGCCCACGCGCGCGGCATCGCATCATCCTGCGCGACGATGTTCTCCGTCGTCGGGTCGTAGAGGTGCACGAAGCGTTTGTAATCTTCCGTGGGCGACGTCGCCGCCTGCCACCACAGGGTCAATGTTACCACATCCTCATCGAGCTGCATATCGTAGCCAAGCAGCCGGATCTCGCCGCCAAAATCGACCGCCAAGGGATACGGGAGTTCTGGGACCTCGAACTCGCGCGGGCGCGGCGTCACCGTCACCCGCTCGCGGAACGTACACACGGCGTCCGCGAGCGTCAGGCGCACGTTGTACGCGCCCGGCGACAAGACCGGCGGCAGGGCAATGCGAACCGGCGCGCGTACCCAAGTGTGCCGGGGCCACTCGGATGTGCGCGATCCGGGCGCCAGCGGCCCTTCCGCATAACCCGCGACTTTGCCCGCAGCGTCCAGCACTTCCCAACGCGCGGTCAGGTCAGTGGTGGGGACGGCGAGGGCGTTCCATTCCGCATGGAAATCGAGCGAATTGCCCTCGGTGAGCTGCTGCGGTAGATCGGCGCCGAGCAGCGCTACACCGCCCGCCTGGCAGAGAATCGTCGCGCCTCTGCGTTCCAATTCACAGCAAGCCTCGCGTAGATCGTACAACGCCGGCGTCATCAACCGGAGCGGAATGTCGGCCTGCCCACCAACCTCGCCAGTGGAAAATAAATACGAAATCACGCGCAGCGTGTACTCGCCGGGCGCGAGGCCCTCCGGCAGCGTGAGCGCCGGGTAGTCGATGACCGTTTCACCAGACAGCCACAGCGTCGTCGGCAGATAGCCGTATCCCGGTTGGATATCCTGCTGGACGAGTTGTCGCCCCGACGCATCCAACAGCCGCAGCGAGAGCAACCAGTTGCGCGGCGTCCCTGGCGTGGAACACGTCATCTTCAATCGCAGCGTCGTGGGGTCGAGCTGGATCGGTTCGACAGTGTGTAAAGTTATATCGCGGAACTCAGCCAAGACCGGCGCATCCGTCCGCCGCGCTGGACCGTGGGGCGCGCGCACTGCCCCGACGTAGACGGCATCCTCCCCCACCCGCATTTCCAGCAGATACAGTCCGCGCGAGAGGTCGTTCGGCATGACAAGGCGTGTCAGGCAAGCGCCATCGCACGGCAACGCGAACGGCGTCTCGGCGAGCGCGTAGGGGACGCCGTGACGCGGCTCCACCGGAGAAACCAGACGCAGCGTACCGGTCAATGGATCGTCGCTCGCCGCCGACCAGGTGTGCTGCACGGTCAGCGATTCACCGGGCTGCGCCGTCGTCGCTGAGAGCGTCACAGCCTCCAATCGCGCCGCGCCGAAATTCACCGGCCCGGCGTGCGGATAGGGCATCTGGTTGAAGTCGAAGAACGTCGTGGGGGTGAAGGATGTATGATGCAGGAGAGCAGGAAGCGCGATAGAAATAATTAGGGTAGACAGTAGACAGTAGACGGTAGACGGTAGACGGGGAAATTGTGATTTTCGACCGACAAACGCCCAAACAAAAAGACCGATTACTGTCAATGCCGACACAACTTCGGCAACCGTTCGCAAGGGAGTGTTACGCAAGCGCAGAGTGACGGTGTGTTCTCCAGCGGGCAGAGACACGGTCAGGCGACCGGAGCCGATCATCGGAGAGGCGTCAACGCGTTCGCCGTCGACACGCGCTTGCCAGCCGGGCCACCAGTTGAGGGGGAAGGCGACGGCCGCGCCGCCGGCATCGACTGTTACGCGCCACACCTGTTTGACGGGCGCGCGTTCCACAAGCTCCCAGGCCAGCAGTCCGCCGCCGTCCGCAATCGGGCGCAATTCGCCATCCACGACGGCCTCGGAGATGTACAGGCGTGGAGACACGTCACGCGGCAAATACTCGTAGCGGATCGTCGTGCCGATGTTGCCGGTGAAGGTCTCGTAGAACAGCAAGCGTTCTGGCGTCACGTCCGCGTCGGCAATCAGCAGCCGTTCGGGATGCAGGCCCAGCAACGCCGCCGCAATCACCAGCCCACACAAGCCCACCGCGACGATGATTTTCAGGATTTCGG
>JAKJAB010000539.1 GCA_022707725.1 Chloroflexota bacterium
GTTACCTCAATCCACGCGTCATCCTGGAGATGATAGAGCGCGCGCGCCGCGTCACAGCTTGCGCCGCCGCACAGCGCCGAAAGCAGCCACGGAGCGCCGTCCGGCCCGAGCGAGAGCGTCACCGGATAGCCCCGACGAAGCTCCGCCGGTTCAGGCAGGATAAACTCGCGCCACTTCCCCGACGTCTGGTCGAACAGCCACACCAGCCCGTGCTGCATGCCGATCCATACGCGGCCCTCGGCATCGGCAACGATTGCCGTCACGCAGCCGTTGGCCACCGGCGATTGCGCGCCGCGCCACGCCTGCCCGTCGAACCAACGCGCGCCGCCGCCGCCGAACGGTCCAGGCCCGCCCCAGTCGCACTCGCCCACCCACATCTGCTGCTGGCTTTCGACGTAAGTGAACGTGAACTCCGTTAGCAGATCCTCCCATTCTGCTAGCGGCATTCCCATCGCTTCGCGCGTGAAGGTCGTCCACTGATCCCCGTCGAAAACACGCACATCTTGCTCTGTAGCTAACCACCCATTGCCCTGTTTATCAGTGATGACGCCTCGGCCCTGCAAGGCGTGGGGATTCACGATCGGTGCCCAACCCACGTCGGCAGGCGCGCGTTTTCCCCCGGCATCTTGGCGATCAATCGTATCACCGGTTTCGTCGATGATCCACGCCCATCCGTCAGCATCCACACCGACCAACGTTTGTCCCCGGATCACAGGCTGCGTGTCCCATTACCCTTCGCGATACGTCACATAGCTTTTTTCCGCGACCAGACGCAAGTTGCCATCCGGCAGCGCGCGAAGGTCAACGCCCCACCAATCCGTCACCGTGGAGGGCAGCATCGCAACTTTGCGGAACGGCCCGGCAGAGAGCGGCGGCGGGTAGACCAATGACCATTGGTAGGCGTTGAGGACACTGGCATCGATCTCGGTAGAATCCTCGCACGCGCGATAGTGGGCCTCATCGAGCACCAAGCGCGTGTCCTCGAGGTGGTATGTGTAGAAGACGCCGCAGTCCTTCAATCCACGATAAGCGTGCAGGGTAGTCAACGTCTGCTATATCCTGTTTTTGACCATTGGGAGACCTGTAGCCCATTGTCCAATTTGGTGATGACGTTATAATTTCACATGGCGCGTTTCCAGTGACAGGAGAACAGTATGACCGTACATATTCGAGCCATCGGCGTTGATGAGTTTCCGCTTTATGATGCGATCCCCAACTATTTTGAGGTGCGCACTGTTTTTCAGGTGGTCGCCCCGGACGGCGGGTTGGGCGGCTTGCAGTTGGTCGAGCAGCCCGTCGAGCCGTACATCAAGACCTACGATAACGACGGCCCAACGGCGTGGGCGCAAGAGTTCGATCTGCACACCTGGGGCATCTTCGTAGCGTTCGATGGCGAAGCGCCAACTGGCGTTCCGGTCGGCGGTGCGGCGGTCGCGCTGAACGCGCCGGTCTACCCGCTGGATCACTTCCAACGCAAAGACCTCGCTGTGCTGTGGGACATCCGCGTGCATCCCGACGCGCGCGGGCGTGGGATCGGCGCGCAACTTTTTCGTCACGCGGCGGATTGGGCGCGTGGACAGGGCTACGGGCAGTTAGGATTGGAGACGCAGAGTGTGAATGTCGCCGCGTGCCGTTTCTACGCCAGGCAGGGCTGCATCCTCGGCGCGATCCACCGCTACGGCTACGCCGGGGTCCCCAACGTGGCGCACGAGGTGATGTTGCTGTGGTATTTCGATTTGTGATTGGGAGATTGAAGATTGGGAAATTTTCTACCACGAATCTTTATGAATTGACACGAATTCAGAAGGTCGAAGTGGACTACACGACTACAAGACTATTGGAGGCTATGCAATGCGTATTTTGATGACAGGCGGCACAGGTGCAGTGGGGCGGATGGCGGTGGCGCGGCTGGTCGAGCACGGCCACGATGTCACCGTCATTGGACGGCGCGCCGGGATGGAGATCGAGGGCGCGGCGTATCGGCAATGCGATATTGTGGACTTCGCGTGCGTGACGGAGTGCGTGCAGGGAATGGAGGGCATCGTCCATCTGGCG